>DATNQL010000430.1:0-14632 GCA_036704025.1 Stenomitos sp. | reverse complement strand
CAACGTCTCAGGCTTCAATTTTGACATTGCTGATGCCCAACAACGACCAGCCGCAGCGATAGATGACAACCCGCAAGCGGCACTGGAAACCACGGTAGGTGTTAGCCAAAGGGATTTGATGCCCGGAACCGTCTCGACCTCTGCAACCAATCTGACGGCGCAGCCAGAGACCACTCCCCAGCCAGAGGTATCCTCTGAACAGGCAGATATGACGGTGGCTCAAGACTTGGAAAATGTTGAGCCGGGTCGAGCCACTCGTGGGGGTCGGAGCTACGTTGGGATTGGTGGTAACCTTGGTTTGAGTGGTGGTACTGGAATAGGTCAGGGTGGCTTTTTAATTAACAGTAAAATTGGTTTGACTCGCGCCATTTCTTTTCGACCTTCCGTCATCATTGGAGAAAGTACCGATTTTCTTCTTCCACTGACTTACGATTTCTTTCTTCAGTCCGCCGATCCCTTTGAGCCGATTCCCTTCGCTCCATTTGTGGGTGGGGGTGTTGCCTTTTCTACATCGGATGATAACACTGTAGGTTTCTTGCTCACGGGTGGCGCAGATGTCCCCCTGTCCAGACAATTTGTTGCCAATGCCACGGTTAATGCGGGTTTCTTTGGAGACACAACATCTGTGGGAATTGCCATCGGCGTCGGTTATCAGTTCTCTGGTTTCTAAGGTTAGGTGATAAACCTTTGAGAGATTAACTTAATAGTAAGCCCTCTGGATGAAACTCTTTTCTCTAGGGGGCTTTATCTATCGCTAGTACAGTCTGGCGGAAATAACCCACCAGTTGAAGACGGTTAAAAAGCTGACTGTACAAGCAATACCCCTCCTGCCTTCTGCCACACTCAACAAAAAGCTGGTATCTATCTTATTCATAGTTAGCATGAGGTCTGTGAGTAGATTCTCATCGAGAGAATCTATACAGTAAAAACATCATCTGAAATTGAAGAGAGGTTAAAGCTCATGCGTCTAGGTATGAGTCATACGGTTGCGAAGACTTTGTTCTTGCCAACCATCTTAAGTTCTTTCGGCTTTTGCTCAAATCGATTGAGGAATTTTACTAATCTATTTCAGAGCAATCTAAAATCTATTAGTTCTGTTCAATATACCCTTGAAAAGGGTAAAGTGTTTCGGGTTCCTTCTGTCTGCCAACAACTTCACGTATTGTCAGGTAGTGCTTGGCTAACAGTCGCTGGAGAAGATATCATTTTGACGGCTGGGGAAAAAGCCTCACTAGATTCCAATCAAGGCTGTGCTATTTTATCTGTTTTAGGTGAAGTGCCGTTGATTTTAGACATTTTCTAATTCATCATGTCATTCATCTTTGATACAGATAGCAACACAAGACCCCGATAGGTGGCCTTCTTCGTATGAACACTCAAATCTAAAATCATCAAATTTAGGTTCATTTTTAGGAGAGTTGAGGTGTTCAAGTTGGTTAATTTTCGCCTAAATACGCCTTGCGAACCGTTTCATTAGATTGTAAGTCTTTTGCAGTACCGGCTAGAACAATCTGACCTGTTTGCAGGACATAACCCCTATGGGATACAGTCAAAGCCATACGGGCGTTCTGTTCAACTAATAAAATGGTAGTGCCTTGGGTGTTAATATCCCGAATAATTGAAAAAATCTGACTAACCAACATAGGAGCTAAACCCATACTTGGCTCATCTAATAATAATAAGCGGGGTCGTGCCATCATAGCTCGTGCGATCGCCAGCATTTGTTGTTCACCACCACTTAACGTTCCCCCTTTTTGATTAATTCGCTCTCTCAGACGAGGAAAAAGATGTAACGCTTTTTCCAAATCAGATTTAATTCCAACAGAATCTCGACGCGAAAAAGCCCCCATTTCCAGATTTTCTTGCACCGTCATCCGGGGAAAAATCAGGCGACCTTCAGGACTTTGGGAAATACCTAAACGGACAATTGCCTGTGCCGATAATGACTCTAAAGGACTTCCTTCAAATAAGATTTTACCTTGACGAGGTTTCAATAGCCCTTGAATCGTGCGAAGCGTGGTTGTTTTTCCTGCACCATTACTGCCAATTAAACTAACTACTTCGCCCTGTTCAACATCTAAAGAAATACCTTTGAGGGCATGAATATTGCCGTAATACGTGTGAAGGTCTTTAATTTCCAGCATTGTTGCTAATTGCTAATAGTTAATTAAACATTAGTTATTACTAGTGGATAATGAAAGTTTTTAATTACCCCTAATCCAAGAGCCATTAACTATTAGCCATTGGATCTTCTTCTTTCCCTAAATAAGCTTCAATGACACGAGGGTCAGATTGAACTTCAGCAGGAGTACCTTCTGCAATTTTAGAACCATACTCCATTACACTCACCCTGTCGCTAATTCCCATTACCACCTTCATATCATGTTCAATCAACAAGATGCTCAGATTTAATTCATCCCGGATGCGATGGATAAAACGAGTTAAATCAGCGGTTTCGTTGGGGTTCATTCCAGCCGTTGGCTCATCTAATAGCAGGATTTTGGGTTCAGAGGCTAGCGCTCTGGCAATTTCCAAGCGACGCTGATCACCATAGGAGAGGTTTTTGGCTAACTCCGGCCCTTTTGAGGCTCCTAAACCCACAAAATCAAGCATCGCTAGTGCTTTTTGCCGAGCTTGACGCTCCTCCAAACGCACCTTTGGAGGACGAAGCAAGGAACCGATTAAACCGGTCTTTAGACGGCAATGCCTGCCCACCAAAACATTTTCCAACACGGTCATATTGTTGAACAGGCGAATATTCTGGAATGTCCGAGCAATTCCCAGACTTGTGAGTTTATCCGGTCTTGCCCCAGTAATCTCTTGATTCTCCAGCCGTAATTGACCCGATGTAGGGACATAAATGCCCGTGAGCATATTAAAAAAGGTCGTTTTGCCTGCCCCGTTCGGGCCAATCAGACTCGCAATAATACCTCTTTCAATCGTAAAATCAACCTGTTTAACGGCGGTCAGTCCCCCGAAACGCATTGTCAGTTGACGGGCTTCCAGTAGTGACATTAGTGGCTCCTTGCGTCTGCTAAAGACTCCTTGAGCGCCTCGTCCTCCGAATGTAATTCGGCACGATGTAGAGCATCTGGCACCAGTCCTTCTGGGCGGACGATCATCATAACGACTAAGGTTAAACCAAACAGAAATAGGCGCATCTGGATCGGATCAATACTCGTTGCAATAAAGTCTCTCAATGGCGGATTTCCAATATTGGGTAATACGGAAGTATTCAAGAAACTCTTTAAAACTTGCGCCAATTGGGGGAGATAAAGTCGATCGGCAGACATGATAATAATGCCACCCAAGATGACCCCACTCATATTACCTAAGCCACCCAAAATTACCATACACAAAATAATGACGGAAACTGAAAAATCAAACACGCTGGGGAAAATGGCGCTGATATTAGCGGCATAAAAGGCACCTGCAAATCCAGAAAAAGTTGCCCCCATGGCAAAGGCTAATAGCTTTGTTTGAACCAAATTAATTCCCATGGCGCTAGCTGCAAGTTCATCTTCACGGATCGCCGTCCAGGCTCGTCCCAAACGAGAATCTTTCAGACGACTAATCATAAAGTAAGAAAAGACAACCAACAAAAGAATTAAATAATACCAAGGTAAATAATCGCTAGCGTCGAACGTGCCGATAATCGGGAGGGTGGGGCGACCGATGGGATTGATCCCAGCTTCACCCCCTGTTAGATTAAGCGGGCGATCGCATCCGACTAAACAAATCGCCCATTCTGGATGACCGACTAAGCTACCCACCATTTTAGAGATGGGTTCCTCAATTCTTACCCCGGTTAAATTACGAAAGATAACAGGAACAATTTCCCCAAAACCAAGAGTCACAATCGCTAAGTAATCCCCCCGTAAACGTAAGGTTGGCGACCCCAAAATCACGCCAAAAATTGCAGCGACAAATGCAGCTATGGGCAGTACAAACCAGAAGTTCCAGGCAATATTGATCTGGGGAGACGATAATAAGCCAGTGGTATAAGCCCCGATCGCAAAAAAGGCGGCATAGCCCAAATCCAGTAACCCCGCATAGCCCACCGTAATATTAAGTCCTAAGGCGAGCATGATAAAAATTTGGATTTGGATCACGGTGGCAATCCAGTTGGTCTGAGCCAATTGATCTACAAAAGGAAAAATAATCAAAATAAAGGCTAGGGTTACCAGCGTTGCCGCTCTCCTGCGTTCATTGGGTAAACCTTGCAAGGCTCCCATGACTCCTCCAGCTAAAGTAGCAATGATCAGAGCCAAGATGCCATACTGAAAACTTTCCGGCAGGATAACTGTTGGTTGCCCAAAAATTGGTGCTAATAGCGCTTGCAACAAGCTAGCCGTTAATAGCCAAATTCCCAATTCTAGCCCTGCGATCGCGCCGAGGCGTACTCCCTCTTGTGGTGTGGAAACTCTCTTCCCTTGACAGCGCATAAAACCCGCTGCCGAACCCAATAACCAACCGATCACTGCACCGCTCCAACCACCAAATAGCAGTACGGTTAGAACGGCGATCGCCCCTAAAATACCACTTGATTTAATTGCTTTAATAATCTGCTGTGTCATATCCCTAATAGGTAATGGGTAATGGGTAATGGGTAATGGGTAATGGGTAATGGGTAATGGGTAATGGGTAATGGGTAATGGGTAATGGGTAATTGTAATAGGTAATGGGTAATTAATTTTTAGGCATTATTGATCACCCATTCCCTAGAGATTTCAAGTAAGCATTTAACTTAGGTGATAGGTCATCAATGATGGATTTAAATCTGCTGACCTGTTCCCTTGTTAAGAGTTGTCTGACATAGGCTAGTCTCAACCAGCTTATAGTTTCGTAGAAAGATCCTCTAGCAATCTTTACAAAACGCCGATTATCTTGAAAGTTATAGCGCCCTCGTCCCTCCGCAATATTTGCACAGACACTATCAGCGGAGCGTACAATTTGCTTGCCCATTGTATCTTTGGCGAAGCTATCCCATTCTTTAACAATGTACCAAACCTCATTTGCCAGCTTCTCAGCGAGTTGGTAGACTTCCAACTTTTCAAAATCTGGTCTACTCATTGGTTATGATACCAACCACCCCATTACCCATTACCCATTACCCATTACCCATTACCCAAATTTCATACTTTTTCCTGAACATTCTCTCCCAATAAACCCCCCGGTCGGAGTGCCAAAATAATCACCAAAACGGCAAACACCCAAGCATTTGTCCAACGGCTAGACAGATATTGGTCACTTAAAGCAGAAAGCAGCCCGATTAACACTCCACCCAACATGGCACCAATGATGTTACCAATTCCGCCTAACACAGCAGCGGTAAAAGCGCGTAACCCTGCCGTAAAGCCCATCGTAAACACAATGGTGTTGTTGTAGAGTCCAACCAGCAGCCCTGCTGCTCCCGCCAGTGCCCCCCCAATCAAAAAGGTCAGCGCAATAATCCGATCCACATCAATCCCCATAATCAGTGCGGCATCGCGATTCTGAGCGGTTGCCCGCATGGCTTTCCCCAGACGGGTGTACTGCACAAACAGATGTAGCCCCACCATTAAGGCAACAGCAATCACCAACACGATTAGGTCTTTCGTTGTAAAGACAATACCCGATTGAATACCCAAAGCCTTGAGAATATCAATTCGGGGTAATAAATCAGGAAAGCTTTTGGGTGCCGCCGCATTAGCTCCCATGACAGGGATAAAGGATTTAAGTCCACCCCAAAACAATCCTGTGTTTTGAAAAATAAACGACACCCCAATGGCTGAGATCAACGGTGCGAGTCGGGGTGCATTCCGCAACGGTCGGTAGGCGTATCGCTCCGTAACAATGTTTAAACCTGCACAAAAAACAGTTGCGATGATTAAAGCCACTAACATCGCTGGGATAGCCACTTGCAGGGAAGCACCATCTGTAACCCCAAAGGCACCAATCACTGTGAGGGAGGCAAATGCACCCAACATATACAAGTCCCCATGAGCAAAATTGATCAGCTCAATAATGCCGTAGACCAAAGTGTAACCCAGCGCAATAATGGCAATGATCCCGCCGTTGACGAGACCCACCAAGATTTGTTGAATCAAAACTTGAGGGTCACGAGCGATATCCCCCATAATTCGGGGTATGTCCAACCCAGCAATTGGGCCTAACAAGAGGATCAGGTAGGCGACAACAAGGTATAGAAGGGGTTTGCGCCATCGTTTCATAGCGGTTGGTCAGAGGTTGCTATAGTGCGTATAGATTATAGAACGAAGCTCAGACGCTCGTAGACTCGTTACCGCTTCGCGATCGCTGGTTGCGAAAGTGCTTAGGGTTAATACGACTCATCAATTCGTGATCAGTCCTTAGCCAGTCGAGGGAAATTGACTCTCAACTAAGGACTAACGACCAACTAGAGCGAGCTAGCTGTGCAACTTACTGCGCCTTGAGCACACTCACAAACTCCCACTTGCCATTTTTGACAACATTTCCTGACAAAGTGGTGAGGGTTGTATCACCATTGGGGTCAAAACTCCAAGTCCCCAGTACTCCATTAAAATCTTTGGTATTCAGGACAGCTTCCCGAATGGCATCGCGGTCATTTTTGCAGACTTTGTTAATGGCATCCACAATCACCTTGGCCGATTCATAGCCATAAGCCGCATAGGCTTCAGGTTCTGCCGTGTATTTTTTCTTGTAGCTTTCGTACCACTTTTGGCCTGTTCCCTTTAGCTCTTTGGCTGGTACACCGCCAAAGGTGGCATAAACGCCTTCTGCATCTTTACCCGCCGCATCAATCAACGCCTTTTCAAAGGTGCCATCCGGCCCCATGAATTTGACCTTATCCGCACTCATCCCAACGTTACGCATATCCTTAATTAACTGTCCAGCGTTGGTTTGGGTTGTGCCCCCAAAGTAGATGAGGTCAGGTCCGAGGGCTTTGATTTTGGTCATCAAGGCTTTATATTCACTCGCTTTGGCGTCGATTCCTTCATGTCCTAAAACTTGCAGCCCTTCCTTTTTGGCTGTCGCTTCAAAAATATCTGCTAGCCCTTTGCCGTAAAGTTCTTGGTCATCGAGAATAAAAACTTTTTTGGCTCCTAGGGACTTAGCCCATTTAGCCCCCGCAACCCCCTGTAGGTCGTCAGCCGGAACCACACGCGTATAGTTCCGCTTGCCATTAGGATAGTAAACATTAGGCTCATTGGCTTCGCCCTTTCCGGGTTTAGTCAAGCCTGGGTAAGTGTTGGCAGGGCTAACCATGATTAAGTTGGCCTTGTTGAGAATGGGAATAGATAGCTTAGCCGCACCGGAGTTGAAGTGACCAATCACAGCAACTACCGATTTATCTGCAACGGCTTTGTTCGCGTTTGAGGTTACCTGCGCCGGGTCCCATTTCCCCGCCGCCGCCGTGGCATCGTCATAGGACTCATACTGAATCTTGATTTTGCCATCACAAGCCGTTGAGTTGGTTTCATCAAGCACTTGATTGATCCCATTCACAATGGTTTGATTCTGACCGACCGCACTTCCTGTCATGGGCAGACTGGAAACAATTTTGACGGTGTTTCCGCCAGCAGCGGTTCCTCCTTTGTCCCCCGTACAAGCGGTTGTGAGCAGACCTGTGGCTAGGGTCGTGAGGGCTAGAGCGATCGCCAAACGAGGGTTGCTACCATTAGCTGAGGCAAGTTTATGCATCTGGATGTTTTTCTCCTCTACTGTCACCAGTAGATCACAATTGAATAAATCTACATCTTAAGTGCATCTTCCTCTAGGCTGATAATTGGTAACGGTTCTTGAAACGCCAATTCCGTTACTTCGACACCTGAATGGGGTGACGAAAAGCAACTATTGAAGATTGAACGGAGAGGGAGGGATTCGAACCCTCGGTACGGAGTTACCTGCCGTACAACAGATTAGCAATCTGCCGCTTTCGACCACTCAGCCACCTCTCCAGGTGGGTTTTTAGGTTTGGGTTAAGGTTTGACTACGATTAATGGTGATTCAGATAGTCAATCCGCTTTGACCGCTTTATTAGTGTAGCACCTTAGCGGTATGGGTCAACAACTGCGGCACACTTTCTACTCAGTTGTACTCGCACAGCGTTCCATGACCTGTAGCTAGCCTAACAAAATTTTCAGATGGCGGCGGCGACTCGATTAGGGCTTTAGCGGGTATCTAAAAAGTGAATTCTCGTTCTTATCCTTTATAAAACCTGGTTATCCAGCTTTGTTGACTTTACATTTTGCAACTTTGGACGCTCAACAGTATACTGATTGGCGAAGAGGAGAGCGTTTTCTCTTTCGTGAGGAAAGAACATAACTTTCCTGACAATCGGAGGAGAAATACTACGAGGAGAAATTGTGATTTGCGTTAGGTGACTACCTAAACTCTGAAGTTTTCAGGATAGCCAGAAATCTCTACCGATCAGGAGAGGTAAGGCTCCACCCTTGACTCTTAACATTTCTTCAATAAAATAGAAGAAAGTTCGTGATGAGGGACAAGAGGGGTATAGAGATAGACCGCCAATCCGTTCTAACCTTCGTCAAAATCCAGAACAAATCAAACCTATGGACATTACAAGCAAACAGCACATTGCTCTGATCTCAGTACACGGTGACCCAGCAGTGGAAATCGGAAAAGAAGAGGCTGGAGGACAGAACGTTTATGTGCGCCAAGTGGGTGAAGCGCTTGCGAACCAAGGATGGCATGTTGATATGTTTACCCGTTGCTCCAGTGCAGAGCAACCCAAAATCGTTGAGCATGGTCCGCGTTGTCGGACCATTCGTTTAACAGCCGGTCCAGAGGAATTTGTACCGCGAGACGAAATTTTTGGGTATGCCAGCACGTTTGTGGAGGAACTGGTTAAGTTTCAACAGCAGTCTGGGATTAAGTATTCTCTGGTACACACGAATTATTGGATTTCCGCCTGGGTGGGAATGGAGCTGAAAAAGCGCCAAGCTTTGAAACAGGTTCATACCTACCATTCATTGGGTGCGGTTAAATACAAGTCGGTGACAACGATCCCCATGATTGCCAGCACCCGCTTGAGCTTTGAGAAGGCGGTTTTGGAGACAGCCGAGCGCATTGTGGCGACAAGTCCGCAGGAAATGGAACATATGCGATCGCTCGTTTCCACGAAAGGGAATATTGACATCATTCCCTGTGGTACGGACATTCAGCGTTTTGGCTCATTGAGTAAGGAAGCAGCGCGTGCCGCCTTAGGCATTGACTTAGATGCCAAAATGGTGTTCTATGTGGGACGCTTTGACGAGCGCAAGGGCATTGAAACCTTAGTTCGCGCTGTGGGTCAGTCACAGTTGCGGGGTCATGAGAAGATTAAGCTCGTGATCGGTGGTGGCTCTCGTCCTGGTCAAAGTGATGGCATCGAGCGTGAGCGGATTGAGAAAATTGTCGCTGAACTGGGGATGAGCGACTTCACCCTGTTCCCCGGACGCATCGGGGATGACATCTTGCCCGCCTACTACACCGCCGCTGATGTCTGTGTGGTGCCCAGCCATTACGAACCCTTTGGTTTGGTGGCAATTGAAGCCATGGCCTGTGGCACACCTGTTGTTGCCAGTGATGTCGGCGGTTTGCAATTTACCGTCGTTCCCGAAGAAACTGGTCTTTTGGCACCCGCTAAAGATGAAGTTGCCTTTGCCACAGCAATTGACCGCATTCTATCTAACCCCGAATGGCGGAATCAACTGGGTCAAGGCGCGAGAAAGCGTGTTGAGGAGAAGTTTAGCTGGGATGGTGTCGCGCATCAACTGAGCGAACTCTACACAAAGTTGCTAGAGAAGCCGGCGAAAACCTTGGAACAGGTTAGCGCGTAAGCTCGTTGAGCGATCCGCTTAATTAAGGGCAACCAGAGCTAATCCAGGGGCAACCACAGAGGGATTGCCCCTACTTCTATATGAGAGCCTGATTCTTCTAACCGCAGGCTGAATCCTCAGTTTACCACGGGTCATCTATTGATTCGTGGTCTCCATCTGCTGATGAATTGCCCTGTATCAGAGCTTCTTTGACCAACTGTAAAATTTCCGACTGTACCTGTTCATAGGCTTCCGCTCTACACCAAGGGCGCAAGTATAGTGTGGTAGATTTGGGAGAAATAGATGCTACATGGCAAGTGGTTTTGGGGTTCGTTAAAACGAGGGGATGGGGTTGTACGAGGGACAACAGCAAAATAATAGTGGGTTCAATGGGGCGATCGCCAATATCAATTTTCAAATCTACCCGCCGCGTTCTCAATGCGGTCGTATTTTTCAACACACCACTGAAGAGATTGCTGTTCGGTACCGTAATCTTGATATTGTCCGGCGTAACCACCGTGGTTGAGAAAATACCGATCGCATCCACTACACCCTTGACCCCCTGTGGTCCTTCAATGAAATCACCCACTTCAAAGGGACGCTGGTTGAGGAGCATGACCCCCGCCGCGAAATGGGATAAAGTATTCTGCAACGCTAAACCGATCGCTAAACCAGCCGCTCCGACTACAGCGACTAAACTGGTGGCTTGAATTCCCAACGCACTCAAGAACGCAACAATGCCAACCACTAGGGTTAGGACTTCTGATGCCTGAATTAGAAATTTGCGTAAGGTTGGCTCAACTGGATTGAACGCTCGGCGCGTGAAGCGAGCAACCAAATCAATCGCATAGCGGGTGATCAGGAGAATAACAATTGCCCACAGTAGTTTTGTGCCAACCTGAAAACCTAAATCGATCAGGTTTTTATTAAACCACGATGCCATATCCAAACGATTCAGCACGGGTGTCACATCAAAAGCCAAAATTGTCATAGGCAACTTAGGGTCTGTCCAAAATTAATTGCTTGTGAAAGCTGAACTTGCACCTAAGATCAGCAGCATTATTATGAAGCAACACAACCACTGCTCAACCAGAAAACCTGCGGCCTAAAGGCAGAGTGAGCCGTCGTTGTCTCGCCCTATTTCCCGTTCAATGATTTCCTTGAGAAATTCAGGGATTTCTTTTTCTAGACTAACAGCTCGTTGTTTCAACCTTTCATAAATTTCAATATCGTCCCCTTCCCATAAAAGGTCTACTCTCCTGATCTGCCGCATGGCAATGTGCGTGTAATTTTCTGGATATGCCCAGTAACATGACAAGCAAATAGACCTATCTTTAATCCTATTCCAATTTTCGCAATGTTCACATGACCAAGATTTAGCTCGATTAGCAGAACCACAAAGCAGCATAAAGTTTTCTGATTCTAAATCTGGCTCACCATCAACTTCAAAAGGAACGCGATGATCAATCTGCAACTCGCGCTCGTCAACTTTCTCTAGATAAATAAAGCACTTACAACCATATCTTCTGAGCAACTCATCTTTAATCTGTTTTGATAAGCCAGTTCTGCCAGATAATCTAGAAAACCTTGCCTTGCTAACATCACCAAACCTATAGGCAGCTATCTTTCTTCCATCGCTTCCTGTGACACGAAAGGTTTCCAAAGGAATTCCATTTTCTCGAACATCTCTAGCTGCTCTTGGAGGATGATTGTAGCCATATCTTTCCTTCAAGTCTTCCGTGGTAATAAAACCATATTGCAGGATATGAGCAATAACTGCTTTCGGTCTTTTAGCAGTTACAGATTGGCAAAGTTGTATAAAATCATCAGGTAGCTGTCGAGAACCGTCCATGCTTTTCCAAGAGAGTCGGTTGTTTCGGTGCTTTGTCAATATAGCTTGCTAACTCTACATTCTGACTATTTGGTAAATTTGGCGACAAGTACAAAGACTCTACTGTTATTTCTTCCCTACCTAGAAGTGTTGCTTGTGACGAACGCCCTACTTCTATCTCAATCCTCTTGAGCCCTAATTTTTTTGGTAATGTATTACCAAAATTCTTATTACCTCGTTTACCATCATAACTAATTGCAAACGCTATTCCTTTTCGATTTAATTGTTCAATAGCTTGAACAAAATCATCAAAATCAATTCCAGAAAAATATCTTGAATCCCTAACTCCAGATACACCTTGATAAGGAGGATCCATATAAACAAAATCCGTATTTTTCACGTCAGATAAAACTTCTCTGTAATCTAAACATGTGAATTTACATTTATTTTTTAATAGTGCAGAAACACCTTCTATATTTTTTCGCATCTTTTCAGGTTGGGTTCCTTTGCGTCTCTTGTCAGGACTTTGATTGAAGAAACCCTCAGAGTTATATCGAACTGCCCCTTTTACACATCGAGCTAATAAATATAGGAAAAGCTTTGGATCATTAGTTTTATTAAATGCTTGCCGAATTTCAAAATAGTGATTTATAGAATCATAATTTTGCTTCTCCCATATATCTGCATATGCATCTGCTATTTGATGTGGTTCTTCTATAATTAGCTTCAATAGTTCCATCAGGGGCTTGTTTATATCATTAAGCCAGAAGCGGTGACAAATGCGTTTGGAAGCAGCAGCAATACTGATGGCTGCTGTTCCTGTAAAAGGCTCTACTACCCTTTCCATCCCGTTAGGTAAAAATTGAAGAATATCTGATGCAATATTTCTTTTACTACCCTGATACTGAATCGGATGCGGTAACCTAGCCATCTTAATGGAAACAAATTATCTTATTCAGATTATCATGAATAATAACGTAGCTTTCCCACCAGAAAAATATTTTTTATAAACTACAATCAAGATTAAGGCGGCTAACTATTAACTATGTAGTTATACCGCAGTTGCGATATAACATTCCTTAACGGTATCAACTAACGCACAAGATTTTTGTATATTCATCCCCACTCATCATCACAGTCTCCCTTAATTTCATGAATGAAGCGATCGCTCTTTGGGAGTGGGTAAACTGGGAGCGATCGCTTATCTAATTTACGAACAGTTTTGCACAGCGCTTCTGTACAGATTCAGTCAAAATGTTCGGTGTGGAAAACGTCTGGCTTCGCTACGCTAACATCCCGTCACTGACTGCTACACGCGGCAACCGATGCTTAAAACTGCACAGAATCTCCCAGGAAATAGTTCCTAATTTCTCAGCCCAATCGTCAGCCGATATTTGCAAACTTCCATCTTGCCCAATTAGTGTCACAACTTCCCCAGTCTGCAAATCGGGAATGGCACTCACATCCAGCATCATCTGATCCATTGTAATTGCGCCAATCTGCCGTACCTGCTGACCCCGAATCAGGACAGTCATTTTGTTGGAGAGGTTACGAGGAACCCCGTCTGCGTAACCAATGCCCACGATCGCAACCCGCGTTTCCTGATCGGCAATAAATTGATAACCATAGCTAACACCCGTGCCAGGGGGAATCGTTTTCACTTGTGTTACTCGTGCTTTCACCTGCATCACTGGCTGGAGATTAACCGCATTTCGCAAGTGTTCAGCCGGGTAAAGCCCATACAGGGCAAGCCCTGCACGTACCCAATCGTAGTGGAGGGATGGATCGGCTAAGATGGCAGCAGAGTTGGCTAAGTGTAAACAGGGTGGTTTGATACCAGCATGACGAAGTTGTGCGATCGCCTCCTCAAAGCGTTGATGTTGCAATCTCATAATCGTCGGATCGGGACTATCAGCGGTAGCTAGATGAGAGTAGAGACTGGCAATTTTCAGATAAGGTAATCGCTTGACTAAGCCTACAAATTGCCTCGCTTCTTGCCAAGGCATCCCCAATCGCGACATCCCGGTGTCTAATTTAAGATGCACCGGTAAGGTTGTTTGCAACCCACTCAACGTTTCGGAAAACATCCAAGCTTGTTCGGGGGTGCAGATTGTGGGTTCCAATTGCCAATGGGCGATCTCCTTGACTTGTTCAGGAATATTCATCGCCCCCAAGAGCAAAATTGGTGCCTCCATTCCCGCTTCTCGAAGTTGAATTCCCTCTTGTAACGTGGCAACACATAGCCCACTAGCACCCGCATCTAACGCGATTCGGGCAACCATGGTTGCCCCATGCCCGTAAGCATCCGCTTTCACCACCGCCATCAGTTGAGTGGTGGCTGACAAAAGCTGCTTTAATTGGCGCACATTGTGGGATAAAGCTCCTTGATTAATTTCCACCCAAGCCCGTTGACACAGATCACTAAATGCATCATCGGTGCGGAGAAATCCGCTTTTTAACGGTCGGGACGTTGTACCATTTGTCTGTTTCAGTTCTTGCCTCATCGTTCTAGTTCCTCACACACACACTAAAAACTATATCTACCTCAACCCCTAATCGGTAGAGAAGTCAGCCAGGAAATGCGGCTAGACAACCAGAAAGCGCTGACGAACACGATTTTGAGCTGTGAGATATCAGGGTTTCAGAATTTATAAATTTAGTCTGTTCAAATCTCTGACTTCTTCAATAAGTCAGGGAGCTTAGGGTTTCCAAATCATTGAGGACTGCTATATCGTTCACCTGTAGTGCTGCTTTTTTCCCAGGACAAAAAGGATATCCAGCAATGCGTGTAAATTTCTGCCACAAGCTAGAGGATATTGATAACGGTATTTCAGAACTTGGCACACCCTTAAAGAAATATAGCGTTTCTCAAGTGGGTGAGGAACAATAGCAGCAGTGAGTAAACCAGTTGTACATATCTAGCTCGTCAATTTGCTCGAAGGCAGTTGAGATTGCCTGTGCCAACGATTGATAGGTTCTTGCTCCGAGCGAGCGAAGG
>DATNQL010000429.1:0-17292 GCA_036704025.1 Stenomitos sp. | reverse complement strand
CTGTTGTTCCATCAGTTGAGCAAACTGACTGCGTTGAGTGGGCGTTAACACCTCTCGCATAGCCAGCATACTTTCAAAGCTGGCGGTTTCTAACTGGTGGCGCACCCATTCCACTTGTTGATATTTAGCCCGAACTTCGTCAGTTGAGGCCGTACTGACCATCAGTTGACGCAATTCTTGGGTCGATTGACGCACAGCCTGTTTATGTTGAACGATCCGATCTTTGTACTGGGAGTAAATCACTTTGAGCTTTTGCTTTTGCACCGAAGTCAGGTTGAGTTGTTCCATCAACCTGAACTCCCCCTGCGCCCCACCCTTTTGTCCTTCTAAGTTTTGTCCGACGAGATTGGGGAATGGGGTGTTGGGTTTGATCAAGGCGATCGCACTTCCCAGCGCCAGCAGCAGCAGGGACGATAGAGATACACGGTGTAACCACATGTTAATGACGTGTCAACTATGAAGTATGTTAGCGAAGCGGCGCGTTAGTGCCGTGTGAAGGATGAAGTGTAGAGTTTCATCCGTCCTGGTTTTCTCTGTCTAGAACGCTCACCGTGCTGCATTCGTCTCTAAGCGCCAATCGACTTGTACAATATCGTGACTGTGTAACTGGGGGGATGTATCACCCACCACCTCATTCCAGTTGTCTTGCAGGAATGTTTCCACATTGGCGCGAGACGACTCGGGTGCAGCCATTAACAGGCGATAGCTACTTAACAACATCAGTAAACCGGCAATCAGCGCTGGCGGACAAGGCAGAAGCCGCTGACTGATACTCGGTTGGGGAGACTTTTCCACCGCCTTCATCAGTTGCTCTTCCAAATCAAATGGGGCAAGTGGGGGTATGGGGCGATGTTTATGCAGAAACTCTTGCCATTCTTGGTCTTCGGGCGGTAACGGTGTCATAACATCTCTCCTTGTTGCTGGATATATTTCCTCAGGGATGTTCGGGCATGAAAAAGACGAGACTTCACGGTTCCCACAGCGATGCCCAAAATTTGCGCCACCTCCTTTTGTGGCAAATCCTCTAAGTCATGCAACACCAGTACAGCACGATGCTCGAAACTCAACTGTTGCAGTCCCCGCTGTATGATGTCTTGATAGTGCAGTTCCATCAGGTCAGGCGCTTGAGAGTGTTTCGAGTCGCTAGAAGACAGTCGGTCTCTATCACTTTTGAGTTTGGAGTTAAAAGAACGCTCTTGGGCAAATTGCCGCCGCTGATCAGATGCTACATTCCAGCAGATCCGATAAAGCCAGGTCGAAAATTGGGACGCCTGCCGTAGCTGGGGTAAGCCTTTCCAGGCACGGAGGAAAACCTCTTGGACTAAATCATCGAGAGCCTCACCACCACAGAGTTGGTAGAGGGTTGACCGCACTCGCGCACAATAGCGCCGATACAGTTGGCGGAAACTTTGTTGGTTGCCTTGTTGGCACTGTAGCACCAAGTCGATGTCGGTTTCAGCTTCTTGAGCAGTAGGGTCATTGTTTGACGCCTCGGCAGGTATTACTGACACCTATGGTTCTCCCTCACCAGTTGGTTTTATGACTTCTTTAGACTGAGGTTATTCGAGAAAGGTTCAATGAACACTCACCCATCTTCCCTGATCCAGGGAGGAAGACCCGGAAAAACCTATATGCTTGGAAGTTAAAGAAATCAGTTGTTTTTGCCACTAACGACTAAGCATTGACCACTGACGAGCGCTGAGGGAGATGAGAGCGTGCCGTACTTAATCCAAAATCCAGAGAATCCTGACCAAAAAGTTCATGAATTAAAGTTTGGTTTAAACACAATCGGGCGTGAGATCAATAATACGATTATTCTGCTTCATAAAAGCCTTTCTCGTCACCATGCTCAGGTGATCATTAATGAGCAGGGTGTGATGATGAAGGATTTGGGCAGCCTGAATAAAACCTTTGTGAATGAGCGAGAAATTGACCAATGTCAACTTAGGAATGGAGATTTAGTTCGCTGTGGCAGCGTGTTGTTTAAATTTGTCCATTCCATTGAGAATCATCAGGCACCCGCTCCCTTAAAGGATGAAACGGCGAACCTCTCGATTTTGAGGCGATTTTCACCGGAACAAACTCGTGTTGAGATGCAGGAATTGCTCCAGCAGGAGAGTTCAAGCTATCAGCGTTCAGTCCTCAAGTTACGACAAGAGGATGCAACGCAACGCGCTGTAGACAAGCTGAAAATCTTATTGGAAGTGAGCAAGCAACTTTCTTCTCCGGAAGAGAATGAAAGGTTGTTAGAGAAAATTCTCGACCTCTTGTTCGAGATTATGAATGTGGATCGAGCCATTATTTTGCTCGTGAATGAAAAAACTACACAGCTTGAACAAAAAGCGGTTAAATTTCGAGTTGGAGTGCCAACGGATGACCAGTTTTATAGCACAACGATTACTAATTTTGTTCACCAAAATGGGGATTCTGTGTTAATTTCAGATGCTCGTCAAGACCAGCGGTTTAGTGAGTCGTTGTCTGTGTTAACCCAAGCCATTCATGCCTCAATGTGCGTACCCTTGAAACCGCGAGATACGGTGATTGGCGTCCTCTACACCGACAATCTTTCCATGGCGGATATTTACTCTCAGGAGGATTTGGAGTTCCTGACAGCGCTGGCGAACCAAGCGGCGATCGCCATTGAGAATACAGAACTCAACAAAAAGATGCAAGCGGAAGCGGTAGTACGGACAAAACTGGAGCGCTTCTTCCCGCAAGCTGTGAGTAAAAAGCTCAAGGAAGAAGGCAACTTAGAGATTGTGGATACGGAGGTAACCGCGCTGTTTGCAGACATCAGCGGCTTTACCGCCATGTCCTCCACCATGGAGCCGCGCCAAGTGATTGAGATGCTCAATGAATACTTCGAGGTGATGGTCGAGGACATTGTGTTTCAATACGAAGGCACTTTGGAGAAATATATTGGAGATGCTCTACTCGCCGTTTGGGGCGCTCCCTATCGACAACCGGATGATGCGAGACGCGCCGTTCATGCGGCAATCGCTATGCAACGAGCCGTTTCCCGCCTGAACGAGCAATGGCGACAACGGCGCAGTATCGAAATTCAAATCCATATTGGACTCAATACGGGCAAAGTGGCAGCCGGGAATATCGGCTCTCAAAATCTGATTCAATACGCCACGATTGGAGATACCACCAATGTCACGAGCCGTATCTGTAGCGCTGCACAGGAAGGGGAGATTCTGATTGCCCAAACCACCCTGGATCAGCTCAACGACCCCAATCTAGCGATTGAAAAAATGCCCCCTGTGTGGGTCAAGGGCAAAGACCATCCGCTTCAGCTTTATCGAGTCCAGTGGACTATTTAGGGAGAGGTGCGGTCAAAACGAGTGGGTGATGTCCAGACCATCTCTCCGCGTCGGGAGCGTCCCTATGTCCGGAGTGTCAGTCTCAACCCATCACTGATAACCACACTCTTTAGGGAGTCACAACATTCTAATCTAAACCCATCAACTCCCAGATGACAATCCACTACCATAGGATTGTGAGATGTGATGTCCGACCTTCCCCCAGTTTAGGGAAAGAGACTCTTCTTCATCCCGAACCCGCGCTTGCTCTTGGTAAAAAGAGTTGGGGAGGCAAAGCCATCGCCATAGAATCAAGATACCCAACTCCCTCAGTTCACTACTTCGCTAACCCGGATGAGCCTTTGCATTAATCCTAGCTGCTCAAATACCGACAATCGCGACACCCAACTGTTTTGTCAGAACTGTAGCTCTGAATTATTGTTGGAAGGTCGCTATCGGGTGACGCGCCAGCTAGGAAGCGGTGGCTTCGGAAAAACCTATGAAGTGAGCGATCGCTCTGGCCCTATTCAAGTCTTGAAAGTCCTGAGCAATAATCATCCCAAGTATGTTGAACTCTTCCAACGAGAAGCTCAAGTCCTAGCGCGACTCAAGCATCACGGCATCCCCAAAGTAGAACCTAATGCTTACTTCGTCTTCTTGCCACGAAACCGATCAGAGCCATTGCACTGTCTGGTCATGGAAAAGATTGAGGGATTAAATTTAGAGCAATATATCCGACAACGGGGCAGTCCGATCGACCATAAATTAGCCCGTCAATGGCTGATCCAACTGGTCACGATCCTACAAGAGGTACACAGCCAAAACTTTTTCCATCGAGATATCAAGCCCTCCAACATTATGCTTCGAGCCGATGGACACCTTGTATTAATTGATTTCGGTACGGCACGGGAAGTGACGGACACCTATGTCACGAAACAAGCTACGGGTGAGGTGACAGGGGTGATTTCCGCTGGCTATACACCGCCTGAGCAATTCAACGGTCAAGCCGTACCCCAATCCGATTTCTTTGCGTTAGCGCGCACGTTTATTTATCTGCTGAGCGGCAAAGACCCTAGTAAATTGTATGATTCCTATGCCGACGAGCTGCGCTGGCGTGATGCAGCTCCCTTGGCTGCTCCCCAACTGGCAGACTTGTTGGAGCACATGATGGCACGTTTCCCCCATCAGCGTCCTCAAACAGCCGCCGAAATTTTGCAACAACTTGAACAAATTAGTAGCGATACCTATCTACCGCAAAATTCTTTACCCAAGCCGATACCTCAGGTTTATTTCCAACAGACGCTTCCTATACAGCCCTTAGCAGAGGAGACGGAAGAACTAATACCCTACAGACCTTTATCACCCTCTCCCCCCCAGCCACCACTCACCCCACCCACTGAAATCCCCCCAGTCCCTCCACCGCGTGTTCATCCGAGTCACTCATCAATTCCTACGACACGATCCTCTCTCGAGCCTCATTTTATTCGTCATTGTCAACAGGAACTGGCGGAATATATTGGTCCTATAGCTGCCATTATCTGTCAACGTACACTCGCTCAAAATCCCGGAATGTCAGTCAATCAATTTGTGGAGGCGTTAGCTAAAAAAATTCCCAACTCCAAGCACTCCCAAGAATTTCAGCGTCGGTTACTCACTTAATAGGGAAGGAGAGGACAAGTGGTTTACACAGAGCTTACTCCCTCACTCTTGTATTTCTGTATTTAACATATTCATCGCCATTTCCAAACTAACTTTCATCCGATTCAGAGAGGCGGCTAATATTCCAATTTCATCATGAACTGGATGTTCAAATTCTCCCTTCATGTCACCGGTACTGACTTGTTTTGACAATTGAGCCATCCGCTTCAGTGGACTCGTAACCGCAAATTTGAGAAATAGATTAATAATAATCATGGCTAGCAGGAAGAAAACACTCAGACTGCCAATCACCAAAACTTGTAAACGCCGAGCTTCGTTAAACACGGCATTGGCGGGGACGGATATGACTTTCGCACCAATAATTTCATTCAGTTTCCAGCCAAAACCGTTGTCACGACCGTAAGTGGCAATTTGGCTTTTAGGAGCCTGCTCTGGAGTGCTATGGCAGCGTAGGCAGCTTTGTTCTGAAACCACCAGAGGACGAGCCACATAAAAAATTTCTCCGCTCGGAAGGGAACGAAATCCTGTTACTTCTTTCAGTTCTGATTGCTTGCGAAACTTCTCAACGACACTGGTTTCAAAAGAGTCAGTTTTATCTCTTGGGTTCGTTGGATTTAAAGTGGCTTCTTTATAGAAGAAGTTACTGTATTGTTCACGTTTACGTAATTTTTCAAAAACCTCACGAGCTGAATAGGCGGGTACCGTTTGTGGTAAAAACCAATCTTCTTTCTCTAAGCGAGGCGCTAATTCAGGATTGATTTGATCGGCTGTATAGTCACGAACCGAACTCATTGTTTCGAGTAAGAGAAAAGCCTGGGACGCTACTTTTTCTTTCGCATTATCTCCTAAAATTTTAGACAGCGCTAAACCACTGGTGCCAACCACACCAAAAAAAATCAGCAGCAAGAGTAAATTGAGTTTAGTCCCTAACTTGAGGTTTTTGAACATCGGAAGCCTCCTTATAGCGAAAAATGGAGAATTTACAAAAAGAATGTTTGACCCAAACAATAGTAAAATAACTACCTGATGACTCTGTTATACATTAAAAGTTCAAGACTTAAATGTCCTCATTCTTCAACTATGTTTTCACGCCGTCTTTTTCTGTGGCAGATCCTATTTCTCCTGACCGCTTGTAAAACAGCAGAAACCTCCAAACTAGGGAAATTAAGCATTGGGGTTGTTAGTTACGGTGAAGGTAATCGCTCAATTGAGCAATACTCACCGCTGGTTGACTACTTACAAGCTCAACTCAAGATGATTATAGAGTTGGAACCGGCATACAACGAAATTAAGGCACTGGAACAGATTAAGCGAAAAAATTGGTCGTTAGCCTTCGCACCTCCGGGTTTAGCCGCAATCGCAATTTTTGAGGAACAGTATTCGCCACTTTTTCCTCTAGAAGGAGTAGAAAAGATGCGATCGCTAATGGTGGTACGCGAGGAAAGTCCTGTTAAAAATTTAACTGACCTGAAGGGTAAAGTGATCGCATTAGGCCAACCCGATTCAGCTACGGGCTATTCTTTACCCCTCTACCATCTCTATGGTCTCACTCTAGCCGAGGTACGAATTGCTCCCACACCCAAAACAATTCTGGAATGGATTGATCAGAAACAGGTAGCCGCAGGGGCTTTATCTTTAGCCGATTTGGAGCGTTACCGCCAAGACTTTAAGCAGACGAATTACCGAGTGATTGATTCCAATCCGGTTCCTCCGGGTTCGATTATCGTTGGACCGATGGTAGAACTCTATCAACAAGAGCGAATTCGTAAGGCGCTAGCCTCTGCTTCCCCAAACGCCATACAAGCAGCCGGATACTTAACCAACAGTCAGGTTCCTGAGTATAAGCCCTTAATGGAAATAATAGCAAGAATTAGGCCGCTGGCTGACAAAATCAAAAAAAAACCTGTCTATCTCTATCAATAACAATTAATCCTCAAATTGACGACTCGATGACTCAGAACCTTGTAGATGCCTAAATTCCGAAAACGTTAAAAATTCTCCTTGCTGTTTAAGCCAAATTAAATACTTTTCTAACCGCTCACGCATTTCACGACCAGAGCGTCTTTTAATAAAATGGGGAAGGTGAAAATCTTGAATATCCGTAAACTCCCAAGGATGAAAATAGAGGCACAGGTAAGAATCATGTTGAAGAACGCTCTGAGAAGCCATTTTTATCCAGAATAACGGAAAGTTTTTAAAACTCAACCAAAAGAGGGGAAATCGAATTATAGGCGTTACAGAAACTGGAATATTGCAGATTTCATCGCAGTAATAAACGGTTCTCTGTTTGAAAAAATGATTGTATCGTCCTGGAATATAAGTGGGATTCATAGAAGAGTTATATCGATAACCGGCTGTATGAAGGACTGTCTCATCAACCGCCATCAGTCGAGGCATTCTAAATCCTGTAATACGACTATGGGTCATTTGTTCTAAAGTAGTTCGAGATTTTTCTAAATCTTCCAACTTAAACGAAGAATGGTAAAATCCATGAGAAGCAATTTCATGTTTTTGGGACATTACCTGTATTATTTCTTTATGATGAATCGCAAAATTGGCGGTCACAAAGAATGTTGCTCTTATCTCTAATAAATCGAGAAGCGAAAGGACTGACTTTAATCCTTGCAAAGACACATCAAACTGCTTCTCCTCATCAATTTTCTGTCCATATTCTTCCGGGATATCAAATTCTTCGATATCAAAACTCAACAATATAGACTTCTTCATATAAACCTAGACTATCATTAATTTTGATTTTAATTAAACCTTGTAGCATCCTCACGGAATCTTGTAATAGATCCACTTTAGATATTTTATTGAAATGAGTCATGGAAACAAGAGCTGGAATTTCGCCAATGGTATATCCCATCTTTTGAGCCAAGTAAATTAGCTCAACATCAAAGCAAAATCTTTTGATCGTTTGTTTTTGGAATAAAGTCTGTGCGGCTTGTTTTCTAAACCCTTTTAAGCCAGCCTGAATATCACTAAAATTGAGTGATAGAATACCTTGAGTGATCAAATTAAAGAGTTTACCCGTGACAAGCCTCAGAGGTTTTACTCGTGTAAAATTATCTTCAATTAACGTTCTACAACCAATCACAACATCAAATAACTCTAATTGATTCACCAATCCGTCTAAATGAGATAAAGAATAAGCTAAATCACTATCTATAAAGCAAATATAATCACCAATACTGGATTCTACTCCTTTTTTTATGGCATATCCCTTGCCTTGATTGGGTTCATAACAAATTAGAGATATATGATGATTTTGGGCTGTCTCCGCTATTTTTTTTTCTAAAATCTGTTGCGTGTCATCCGTAGAACCGTCGTTGACAAAAATAAACTGATAAAAGGGTTTATTTCTAGAATATTCTAAAACAGATTCAAACGTTGCATTGATGTATTGGGATTCATTGTAAACAGGCAAAATGACTGATATATTAACCATTGTTTTACGTCGCTTAAATGACAATACAGCACCAAAAAGCTAGTTTGAATCCATTTTGTTGTATACAAAAATACACTTTATTGATAATGCTATCAAGGCTCATACCAGAAGGACACCAAAAATAATTTGTATTATTGTTTTAAATAAAAATTTATATTTTTTTATCGAAAAAATCAATACAATCTCAACCAAGAGCGAGTCACAGATCGTTGCTCATCTGCACCTACCAAAACCCTGCCAATATCAATTCATAGGTCGGCCTAACCTACCTCCAGGGGAAAGAGCAGTCAGCCTTGTCCCTTCAATGATGACTCAGCCATCGCCTGAACTGATTCGCTCAAAGACTACCCTAAATAGGCATGAAGGATTTAGACTTATGTCTAATGCGTAAATATACTCAGTCTATGGAAACAGCCAACTCCCGCCGGATTTGGGACAAAAGAGAGAGGTTGTGAGCCGTGTTTAAGAACAACATGAACTCATACTCTATGCTTAGTTTTTGAGATTTACACATGCTTGGAATTTTTTACAGTCGTCTGTTCTCCCAGTTACTTCCTCTGGTCGTTTGTGCCGTTGTGGGTGTTGCGTTCATCCTCCTGGCTTACTCTTTTGCCATCCCTGTTACCTAGTCGTCATCAATTTTGAGTGAGTTTCTTCATGCGCCAAGAACACAATAAGCTTGTGCGAGACGGCATTCCGGAAATAATTCGCCAAGCGGGGAAGCAATGCGAAGTCGTGTTGATTTCTGAGGCGGAGTTTAGCCAAGCATTGCGAGAAAAGCTGCTGGAAGAAGCTCAAGAAGCCGTGGTGGCGAGTCCGGAAACTTTAGTCAGTGAGTTAGCAGATTTACAAGAAGTGATTGATGCCATCTTAAGGGTGTACGGAATTGAGCACGAAGCCTTGGTGAAGGAACAAAGACGCAAGCGAACAGAGCGGGGTGGCTTTGAGAAACGGCTGCGGTTGTTGTGGACGGAATCTTCATAAACCATAGAGGCTGGGAACTCACGACAATGTCGTGTTCTGAGAGATAGGATCAGAGCAAAACGGTATATCAGATGTTATCGACGACCGTAAATCAGGGTGTTGCTCATAAAATTGAACAAGAAGACCAGCCAGCGTTATTAAATCTTGCGGAGGCTTATCTTCGGGAGTCTGTTGCGCCCCTAGCATCAGAGATAGATGACAATCCAGAAGCCTTGAAACAGGCACTTCAGGGATTGGGCGATCGCTCTTTACTCGCGCTACGGGTGCCCAAAGTTTGGGGTGGTAAACAAGTGAGTGAAATGACTTATCGCCACTTCCAACAACTCGTTCCTCGCTATTCGGGCGCTTTAAATTTTCTCCAAACTCAACACCAAAGTGCGGCAGGATTCTTCACTAACAGTGACAATGAAGCGTTAAAACAGCAATATCTGCCCTATATGAGCAAGGGTGAGATATTAGTTGGGATTGGCTTTTCTCACCTACGACGTTCAGGTGAGCCAATCATGAAAGCCATGGTTGTAGAAGGCGGGTATCAACTGGAAGGAACAGTGCCTTGGGTAACCGGTTTTGGCTTCTTTCAAGATTTTATCGTCGGTGCCACCCTTCCCGATGGTCGGGCGATTTATGGAGTTGTGCCGTTTGTGGAAACAGTCCAAGAGACGGGGGGTGCGATTGCGTTTAGCGAACCCCTACAAATGGGAGCCATGTCCTCAACCAATACGGTGACGGCAACTCTCACTCATTGGTTTTTACCCCAAGAGCGTGTCGTTTGTGTCAAACCGATAGGAGCCATTCACGAAAACGATCAAAAGAATGTTCTGCATCACGGTTTTTATGCGTTGGGCTGTGCCAGAGCAGGACTGGATATTGTTGAAGCGGCTTACCAGACAAAACAACTTCCCTTTATCAAGCAAGCGTTTGACGCTCTTGAGGCAGAACACATGGGCTGTCAGTCCGCGATGATGCAAGCGTTGCCAGCCGATTTCCAGACGTGGGAAGAGCGCCTGAAATTGCGAGCCTGGGCGATTAATCTAGCGCAACGTTGTGCAAGTGCGGCGGTTACGGTTTCTAGCGGTGCGGCGAATTACCGATATCATGCAGCACAGCGAGTCTATCGTGAGGCATTGGTATTTACTGTTTCGGGTCAAACCACTGCCGTCATGGAAGCGACTCTGGCTCAGTTAGTCGTTCCAGATCGGTTTAAATGATTGGATTTAACCTATGGTTTTTCAGATGTCATACCGTTCTTCTCACCCTTAATCTCTGACTGATGCCTAGCTCTGAACTCTGTCATATCATGTCCGGTTCAACACCCATCGGTAGGATTGACGCGGGGACACGGAGAGTTTTTATGAGGGGTAATTAGACAGAGACTATATCACAGACGCCGCAGTAAATTCATCCCGTGAGTATCCGTCCCGCAAGTATTCAGCAGATTGTAAGCCTCACTCAACTGTTTGACTTGCTGTGTTTGCATAGGGCTGGGTTGCCAGGGGTTGGGGTTGGCGTAGGCGTAGTAGGTTTCAACACCATCAATGCCTAAAAGTGCTACAGCGGGAATTAACTCTACCGCTGGGCGTCGATAACGTGCTGGATGAGCCAAAACAGCTAAACCTCCTGCCTGCTGAATTGCAGCAATCACCAAGGCAGCCTGAGCAGCCTTATGTCGAGGGGCTTCGCCTTGAAGATAAGGCTCTATAGCAGGATGTTTGGGATCGAAGGCATAGCCGAGGATATGAACATCTGCGCCGAGTAAGTGAGCCGTGATTTCAACACCTGTCCAGATTTGAGGATAGGGTGTGTTTGAAGTGGATTGCTTACGGAAATAGTCTAGCCAGCCTTGAGCAACGAGGTAACCCCCAATCGTGTGGTGGTCGGTAATCGCTAGTCCTTTGATCCCAATGGTGAGCGCTTGCTTGATCAAATCCTCTGGCTTTAGCTGACCATCCGAATAGATAGTGTGTAGGTGAAAGTTGTAAAAACCAGGACAACTCTCTGGCCCAAGGGTTTCCCAGACTTGCCTGAGCGCTGGTGCATCTTGTGCGGTGAGTTGAGATGAAGCTAAAGCTTGAGCAATGTTGACCACCATAAATGCCTGTGATTCGTTGGATATATTGATAATTGACGAGATGCTACCTTCAATCGAGAGAGATTGTCAGCTTAGATCCGGTAAGTAATAAATATTTTTAATAGTTAACCTTACCTTAGCAAAAGTTAGTCGTCATTGACGGTCGGCCTTCGTTAGCAGTAGAAACCCTAGATGTTTTGCCAACTCGTCGTTTTATGACTGCCATAGATAATGCCAAAGGCTCTCTAAGTTAGGGCTGGAAATTTGAAATAACTCAGACTTAATTTAATGATGTAAGTGGCTTGAACAGAAATTCTGTGATGAAGGTAATGCTTTTCGTTTCGTTCGATACAGAAGGAAGCAAGAGTTAAGAGCTGAAAGTCTAGCCCGTTTAATTGATTACCGTCAACTCTTAACCAGAAACTCATTCTTGCTCACCCTTTATTCCTCACTCTTGCCGGATGCATTCCGAGACTTCCAAGCAACTTCCAGCAAAGCGGTCCAACGCTTTTGTACCTGTTTTGGGGTACAGCCTAGAACTTTGGCAATCTCTTTATCGGTTTTTTGCCCCTGTTTGAGTGACAACAACTGCTGCTGTTGCTCGTCGAGTTGCCCGACAAAAGCGTCCCAACGCTCAGAACACATCCCTAGCTTCTGGTCAAGGTCTGCCCCTAGCCATTGGTGTACCAGTTTCCAATGGGACGAGCGAGAGAATTTTTCCACATGGTACTTAAAGCGCTGTTGTAGGTAGTCCCGCTGTCTGGGTGTTAGACCCAGAATTTCGTCGATATCCGGTGCTGCCAAGTCTTGCAATTTTAAGACTAAGTAATCTGCACAGTCTGAGTGACCCTGAGATTCCAGATATTGTATCAGTTCGGCAACAACGCGATCGCGCAACACGGCTTCACTGGGATCAACGGTTTCAGAAACAAGGCGCAATCTCACCTGCTGCATAGCAGGAGAACGGCTGTGTTCCTGTGCTTCCTCTCCCTTGGCAAACTCCACCGCCTGTTCGATATCCAGAGGCGTTTCGCTCGGTTGCCGTTTAGCAAAGCTTTGCGCTCTGAGGACAATCAGTTGCTGGTTATTGCGGTTAGGTAATTGAATGCGACGCTTGGCGTATTGTTCGGTAAACGCCATGTACTCGGCTAGTTCCATCTGAGTCCGAGGCGTGTAGTCAGCTTCCACATCATTTTCCCGCCGGAAGGCTTTGAGAGACTCTGCATAGAAGTCTTGCAAGAAGTCTTCAATTAAGTTGTACCGAGCGGAAAAACTGAGTTGGGATTGAGAGGGTGCCACATGGCGATAAATCATCACACTCAGGTGGCTATGTAATTCGATCCGGCCTTGCTTTGAACCCAGTTTGTAGTATGATAGACACTTCTGTAGGCGATGACGTGCCAGTGTCAACTGCCAGGAACGGATTTCACCGGAAGTTTGAATGCGATCGCTCTTGCGGCAAATCCGTTCCACCTCTTCCACAATTCGGTTGACGACAGAGTGCGTGCGACGAGAATCTACTCCAGTGTGCGATACCAAACCGTTGCTCTTGAGAGAAGAGCGAATTTCCTCAAGTAGCATATCCTTGAGGGCTTGAGATTCAGTTCCTTGGAGAATTTCCGGAGCGTGGAAGTGGCTTTGGGAAGTTTGATGGATAGAATTAGCTGTTTTGACGTTCATGGTATTGCCCCTAAAGACTTTAATGGATGAACTGCGACGAGACTCAACAGAGGGAGGGTTTGGCGAGGTGGCGGCTGCGATGCTCCCCTTGTATTGCTCTCCACACTTTGAATGTAGGCTGCTACCCTGAACTCGAATGGTATGTTAGTGCCAGAACTCCCACAGCACTATATTTTTGTCAACCACTAAGACCGTGGCTGACTGACATGGAAAACGCTGTAACCTTTTGATGTAAATGAATTGAACCGATTTCATCCGAGAACTCCTAACTATTTGTCCCAGTGACACCTCAACAATTGGATCAATTAAGTTCTTCGCATTCGTAATCCCCTACTCCCCTCTTGAAGTCTACGTTTCGGCGAACAGAGTACAGGTGTGGAAACGAGAACGTCTGGCGCTATTTCGGGCACTCCAACCGGCCAATTTTAGGTTTTGGATTCTACCGATCACGGCTGTTAACGGTGAATGCGGCTTAAAGATTGACCCGTTTCAGGGTTCACGCCAGTTCTGCGCTGAAGAATCGATCGGCTTGCTGCCGCATCCGGTTCTTCCTCATCCAGAATCCAAAATCTAAAATTGTGAGTTTAGTGCCTTTACACCCTTGATTAGCTAACCAGAGATGCCCAAGTCGTGGCAGCTTCCCAACCCAGACCTTTCCGTACAATTACGGGTTCCTCATCGGTCATGTCCACAATGGTGGACACTTGAAAGCCTGGTTTGTTGCCATCATCTACGATGATATCCACCAAAGTATCAAATTCGTCGAATAGTCTTGCCTGTTCTAAATTAACAGCTGGGGTTTTACCATTCTCATCCGCTAGATGCGCCGAAGTGGAAATAATGGGATTTCCTAATGCTCGCAGTAGTGCTTGGCAGACTGGATGATCCGGAACGCGGATGCCACTTGTTCTTCGTTTGGGATTCATCACCAACCGGGGCACTAATTTCGTTGCCGGGAGCAAGAAGGTGTAGGGCCCTGGAATTAGACTTTTCATAATACGGTAAGATGAGTCACTCACCCAGGCATACTGGGCAATATCAGAGAGAGAAGAACACAGAAACGTCAGGGGCTTATCATTAGATAATTGCTTCAGACGCCTCACCCGTTCTACAGCTGACTTGACATTCAGGTCGCAACCAATCGCATAAACGGTGTCCGTGGGGTATAGCATCACAGCACCATTTTGCAGGGCCTCCTTAATTTCCTCTATTCGTCGTATTTGGGGATTTTCCGGATGGACAGTATAGATAGTAGCCATTAAAAATTGTTTCTCTCAACGGTCAAATCATAAAAGTTACGAGACATGAATAAAAGTTACGATTCATGAATGACAAGGTCATTGACTATTCCATCAACAAAACTCTATGAGCAAACTCGCGTACCTAGATTGTCCGACTGGAATTTCTGGCGATATGTGCCTAGGAGCTATTGTGGCAGCAGGTGTGCCGTTGGAGTATTTGAATGAAAAGCTCAAAGGTCTGGGGATGGAGTCGGAGTATCGGTTACGAGTAGAAAGTGTTCACCGCAACGGACAGTTAGCAACAAAAGTTCATGTTGATTTGCTAACGTCAGCAGACGCTCATCATCACCCTGATCAGGAACCCAAACACCCCCATGAACAGAATCATGAACACGAGCATGGGCATAAGCACAGCTCCAGTTGCACCTCAGGATTAGAGCATGACCGAACTCACGTTCACCACGCTACTCAGTATGCCTCAACACGGCATCTGCCGGAAATTGAACAATTAATCTTGGCAGCTAAGTTACCCCCACGAGTCTCAGAATGGAGTCTGGCTGTCTTCCGCAACCTAGCAGAGGCTGAAGGCGCGGTACATGGCATAGCACCCGAGCAAGTCCACTTTCATGAAGTGGGAGCCACTGATGCCATTGTAGACATTGTGGGTAGCTGCTTGGGGTTAGATTGGTTAGGAATTGACCAACTTTATTGTTCGGCTCTCCCCACTGGAGGTGGTACAGTTCAGGCCGCTCATGGTCGCTTACCTGTACCGGTACCCGCTGTACTGAAATTGTGGTCATCCCGTCAGGTACCTGTTTTTAGCAATGGCATTGAGCGAGAATTAGTGACACCCACAGGAGCGGCTCTTACCGTTACCCTTGCGACTCGTTTTGGCCCCCCACCTGCCATGACTATCCAACAAATTGGTTTGGGTGCAGGTTCTCTTCAGTTACCAATTCCCAATATTCTCCGACTTTGGATTGGGGAATCATCACAATCGTTAACCGTTGGAACGTTGAAAGCTGAATCTCATAACCATCAAATTTCAACACCAGAAAACCTGCCAGTTTCTAACCATCAAATTTCAACACCAGAAAACTATAAAACGGCTAACTTAGAAACTATCTCAGTGTTGGAAACTCAAATTGATGACCTTAGCCCTCAAGCCATTGGTTATGTGTTTGAGGCACTATTTGAAGCGGGTGCTGTGGATGTTTTTACTCAGTCCATTGGCATGAAAAAATCTCGGCCTGGGATTTTGCTCACCGTCATCTGCCATCCTCAAGCTATCGAGGCTTGTGAAGCCGTTTTATTTCGGGAAACCACAACCTTGGGAATCCGACGCCTCACCCAGCAACGAACCATTTTATCGAGAGAAATCCAGTCGGTACAGACGAAGTATGGAGAAATTCGAGTCAAAGTGGCTTGGAGCAATAGCTCTCCCCAAAAAGCAATGACTAACGTACAACCGGAATACGAAGATTGTGCTCGGGTCGCTCGTTTAAATCATTGCTCATGGCGAGAAATTCATCAGTTAGCGCTTCAATCTTGGTATCGCCAGTATGAGCAGCTATTGCAGTCTCCCGAACTTTGCCATGAGGGCTGATTTCCGCCTGAACCCTGCTCAATTTTCTAGAAAGTATGGATTAAGCTTATGCCAGTCTTGCAAGAACTTCAACGCTTTGGACATCATCTAATTCTAGGTCTTTCTGGCACTACTTTAAATGATGACGATAAGCGTGTACTCAGTGAATTGAAACCCGTTGGAGTAATCTTCTTTGGCAAGAATTTTCGGATGGGTCAACCCTATGAAATTTGGTTGCAAAGCTTCAAGGAACTTACCGATCAGGTACGACAATATAGCGAACGCGACTCCATGTTTATGACTCTCGATCATGAGGGGGGTTCTGTGATTCGCACACCTTTACCAATTACCCGATTTCCTCATGCTTATTTGTTGGGAGAACTGACTCGTGAGGTAGCACGGGCAACGGGATTAGAACTCAAGTCACTGGGAATCAATGTATCCTGGTCTCCAGTCGCTGATGTTTTTTCCAATCCTCTCAACCCTGTGATTGGACCTCGTGCTTTTGGTATGACTCCGCAAACGGCTGCACAAGGTGCCCGTGATTATTATCTGGGACTTAAGGAATCAGGAATTCTAGGATGTGGCAAGCATTTCCCCGGACATGGAGATACCAGTAAAGACTCTCACCTGGAGTTACCAATCCTGAATCTGACTCTAGAAGAATTGCGATCGCGTGAACTGATCCCATTCCAAGCACTGATCGATAAGGAGATTCCTTTAATAATGACGGCACACATTTTGTTTCCCCAAATCGATCCAGATGTGCCAGCGACACTCTCACCGACTATCTTACACACCTTACTCCGCAAAGAGCTGGGCTTTGAGGGGATTGTGGTATCAGATGACCTGGATATGAACGCTATCTCAGAGCGGTTTACCCAAAGTGGCACTGTGGCACAGGCATTTCAAGCAGGTTGCGATCTATTGATTGTATCCCGCAACCTGCCTTCCTCATCGATTGAACGCACTTATGCGATCGCGCAAGATTTTGCTGATTCTCTGAGCAATGGTAGCCTTGATGAATCTGTCATTGAAGCGGCTAAGACGCGAATCGAGAAGCTCTTAAATGTAACGCCTCAGTATTCAGTTCATGCTCTCGACCCAGATACTCTACTGCAACACGCGAAACTCGCGATCGCTTGCTCTTTCCAGCCTGCTGTGTTGTCAGAAACGATGGGGTAAGGAGGTATGATCAGAAGCGCACTGGCACAGCCGCTTGCTCTAACGAGTCGCTTCATCCTGAATATTACCGACGTTGAATAAGAATGGGACACTGCTCTTAGAGTCGCTACCCATCACCAGAACTTTTGGCATCT
>DATNQL010000428.1:0-4879 GCA_036704025.1 Stenomitos sp. | reverse complement strand
GCATTCCTGATGAGGCTTTTGAGCGGGAGCGGTTGGTGGTTTTGGAAGAAATTCGCCGCTCAGACGATAATCCAGGGCGTCGCATGTTTCGACGGGCGATTGAGACAACGTTTGAACAACTGCCTTATCGGCGACAGGTGTTAGGGCCAGCCTCGGTGATTGAGCAGTTGCAGCCTCAGCAGATGCGTGACTTTCACGCTCAATGGTATCAACCGAAGTCGATGACGGCAGTCGCTGTGGGTAATTTGCCGGTTGAGGAGTTGATCGAGATTGTTGCAGAGGGTTTCAATCACACCCAGAACCACTCAAGCAACGGCTCTTTAGCGGCACCGTTTTTACAGCATCCCAACGCTTTCCAGCCTGAACCAGCGTTTCAGGAGATTGTCCGCCGAGAGTATACCGATGAAAGCTTACAGCAAGCTCGTCTTGTGATGATTTGGCGGGTGCCGGGGATGTTGCAATTGGAGCAAACTTATGCATTGGATGTCTTGGCGGCGATCTTAGGGCAAGGTCGCATGTCACGACTGGTGAGGGATTTGCGTGAAGAGCGACAATTGGTGACCCATATTGGGGTGAGTAATATGACCCAGCGGCTTCAGGGCGTGTTCTATATTTCCGCACACTTACCCGAAGAAAATATAGCGGAAGTGGAAGCTGCGATCGCGCAACATATCCACCGCTTTCAAACGGAATTGGTAGCAGAAGCCGATATCGCTCGTATTCGTCGGCAAGTGGCTAATCGGTTTATTTTTGGCAATGAAAAACCGAGCGATCGCACCAGTTTATACGGCTACTATCAGTGCCAAATTGGAGATTTAGAACCAGCGCTGAGCTACCCGACTCGCATTCAATCGGTCAATTCTTTGGATATTCAATCGGCGGCACAGCAGTATCTCTCCGCAGAGGCTTACGGTATCGTAACGATTAAACCCACTAAGAGTTAAGATGACCGGAGTCGGTAAGGGCGAGTTAAAGTTGGCAATGATTCAACTTCAAAACAAGTCGCTCAGATCCATTGGCTCCAACAATCTAAAGTCCAAAATCCAAAAGCCAAAATTTAGTGATGTGGACAGAAATTGCGACGCATATCAGCCAAATCACTGGCAAGACATTTGACATTAAGAACCGTCGGTCTGTCAGTGGTGGCTGTATTAATCAGGGTTATGCTGTCAGCAGCGAGACGGATACTTATTTTGTGAAGATCAACCGGGCGTCTCAAGTGGAAATGTTTGAGGCAGAGGCGCTGGGTTTAAAGCAAATGCTGGGCACTCAAACGATTCGGGTACCAAAGCCGATTGGGGTTGGTACAGCCGATGATTCGGCTTACATTGTGATGGAATGGCTGGAATTTGGAGGGAGTGGTAAGACCCAAGATTGGGAAGAGATGGGGCGAAAACTAGCCCAAATGCACCAAGCGAAACCTCCTCAACCCAAGGAAGAGGTGAATGTTGGTCAGTTGTTAGGGAAGCGGGATGAGGCCTCCGTTGAAAGTTCAAAGATTCAACCTTCAACCTTTTTTGGTTGGGACTTGAACAACACCATTGGTTCAACACCTCAAATTAATCCTTGGACATCCGACTGGGCGGCTTTTTTTACTGAACATCGGTTAGGTTATCAGTTCAAACTGGCGAGACGTCGTGGAGGGCATTTCCCTGAGCAAGAGCGATTATTAGCATTGGTTCCACGTTGGTTGGATCATCAGCCTCAACCGTCTTTAGTGCATGGCGATTTGTGGGGTGGGAATGCGGCAATTACAAAATTGGGAGAACCGGTGATTTTAGATCCAGCAACGTCTGTGGGCGATCGCGAAGTGGATATCGCCATGACGGAACTGTTCGGTGGTTTCCCGGCTGCATTTTATCGCGGTTATAACCAAGTTTGGCCTTTGGATGATGGTTACACACAGCGAAAAACCCTCTACAATCTTTACCACATTCTTAATCACTTCAATCTTTTTGGCGGTGGCTATAGTTCCCAAGCCAACCGGATGATTGAACAAATTCTTAGTTAAATAGATTGATTGGCTAATATTATAAAACCCAGGCCCTAAGGTCTGGGTTTGATTTTTATAGACTGGTCAGCAGTCTTTCAAGGACTGTTTAAAAAAGGGACTGACCAGCGGTTTTAAAAACAGCTTTGAATTGCGCTACGAACAAGGTACTTATCCTCGTCGATTTCTAAGATAACCAACTCAGGTGAAATTTTCGGGAAGGATCGCCAAACTTAACAAATTGCAACAAATAAGGCAGAGGGCAGAAGGCAGGAGGCAGACCGGAGCTCATACGAGGAGGCAAAAAGCACCAGTAAAGCTGAACGCCAACGACTTCGGATGCGATGCATTTCGGACAAAGCCAGTGAGGGCAAGGATTTTTGTATCGGTGTGACTTTCCGAAGAAGCGATCGCCCCTAAAATTTTTCAGCCGCTTGTTCCTCGATTGGATTTTTTGGGAACTCTACTTTTGAGGCTGCATTGAGCCGTCACCCAAAAAATCTTACTAAAGGAAGTAAGCCTAAATGCCTGTGAATGAAATTGATCAGGGTCGCAAGTTTATTACAACAATGCCGATCGGGAGTAGTGAAGAAGCCGGGGAGCAGAAGGTGTGGGATGCCCTAAAAAATGCTTTTTCAGAGCGCAACTGTATTGGCTATTGGCGCTATCCAATTTTCTCGAAAGTGGGAGAGATTCGGAAAGAGCCAGACATTCTTTTGGTAGATCGGGAACACAGTTTGATTGTGATTGCTGTCAAATCCGTTACCATTGACCAAATTGTTGCAATTGACGGTCATCTGTGGGAGTTGCAAAATTTTGATACTCGTGAAGCTAACCCTGAGCAACAAGCTGAATGTCAGCTAAGAGCGATGGTGGCGTATTGCGATCGCGAACCCGCGATCTGGCGCAAAGTCATGGGACGAGCGATGGTGGCATTGCCTCTGATTACCCAAGAACAATGGCAACAAAGGGGTTTCGATCAACTCCCCCATTGTCCTCCGATTATCTTCCAAGATCAACTGGGCAAGGCTGGATTTTTAGAGCGAATTCAACAAGCGGCACCGATTGTTCCGGGAGAAGACTTGGATGACGAACAGTGGAAGTTGCTCAAAGCCGTCATTAGTGGGGCACCCGTTTTGCGTCGTTCTCCGCGCACTCTTGTCTCGACTAAGGGCAAAATGCGTGGAAGCGTTGTGGCGGCTTATTCTCAACATCTGTTTGATTTAGACTTGCAGCAGGAACATATTGGCAAAGAAATTCCTCCGGGCTTTCAACGGTTGCGAGGTGTGGCGGGTTCGGGCAAAACAATTCTGTTATGTCAAAAAGCGGCTCATATGCACTTGAAGCATCCAGAGTGGGATATTGCTTTGGTGTTTTTTAGTCGTACACTTTACGACACGATCATTGGGTTGTTGGATCGATGGTTGCGTCGTTTTAGTAATGGCGAAATTGGCTATGAGCAGAAAGAAAATCACAAGCTGCGAGTGCTTCATGCTTGGGGTGCGAAGGAGCAACCAGGTTTTTATGGAACCATTTGCCAATCCCATGGCGTTCGAGCGAAAACAGCAGGAGAAACGAGGGAGAGACAGCCCAATCGAGGCTTGGCAGACCTGTGTAAGCGACTGTCAGAAGAGATGGAAATTGAACCGATGTTTGATGCCATCCTCATTGATGAAGGGCAAGATTTAGTCTCTGAGGATGACTTAAAGTATCAGGACAAACAAGCGATTTATTGGTTAGCTTACCAAGCTTTACGACCAATCGACTCAGAACAACCCGAACAACGTCGTTTAATTTGGGCTTATGATGAAGCGCAAAGTTTGGACACCCTGAAGATTCCGACAACCAAGGAATTATTTGGTGAACAGTTGAGTGGATTGTTAACTCAGGGAACCCAATACAACGGTGGAATTAAAAAATCAGAAGTGATGCGTCGCTGCTACCGTACCCCTGGCCCCATTCTCACCGCCGCTCACGCGATTGGGATGGGTTTGCTACGTCCAGAGGGAATGTTGGCAGGAATTACAGATAAGAGAAATTGGAACAGAATTGGTTATGAAGTTGTGACAGGTAAATTTATTTCGGGTCAACAAATTACTCTGCATCGTCCTCCAGAAAACTCTCCCAATCCAGTTTCAGAACTGTGGGAGGAACCCATCATAGAGTTTGAAACCTATGGTTCTCGCCAAGAAGAATTGACGGCTTTAGCTCGGAAGATCGAGCATAACTTGTATCATGATGACCTCAAGCCTAGCCGTGAGATTTTAGTGATTGTTTTAGGCTCTCTTTCTGAAGCCAGGGAATTGGAAGATAAGGTGGCTAGTTGTTTGATGGAACAAGGGATTGATATCTATATTCCAACCGCTTTAGAAGTGAACGAACTCAATCCCCAATGGCCTCATCATGACCCAGATCGTTTTTGGATGGAGGGTGGGGTAACGGTGTCTCGTGTCCCTCGCGCGAAGGGGAATGAAGCGGATATGGTTTATGTCGTCGGGTTCGATCATGTGGCTCGGAATGAGTCGGATGTGAGCCTTCGGAATCAGTTATTTGTGGCATTAACCAGGACACGAGGTTGGGTAAGTCTTAGTGGAGTTGGTCGCTACCCCATGTATGAGGAAATGCGGATGGCGATCGCCAGTGGAGATACGTTCAGATTTACCTATAAACGTCCTTTAAAGCGGGATATTGGGGAGGGAGATGAGGGGTAATACTTTGCCACAATTATGATATATCTTGACCCCCTCATCTCCCCTTACTCATAGCAATTTTCTCAATTCTTGGTATTTATACTTCTGTTTCTCCCCCTTTATCGAGAAGACGTGGGGACGTATAGCAAAAGGCAGAAGGCAGGAGGCAGGAGGCAGAAGGTTGTTTACTGGAACGTGG
>DATNQL010000427.1:0-4797 GCA_036704025.1 Stenomitos sp. | reverse complement strand
TTCTCCAATGTGTCGGTGAGGTTATTCTCGAGCGATCGCAAATGCCGTAACCGAACGATAATTGGGGTAAAGTTTGGATGCAACACCTGCCGCACCTGATCCGCAAACATCCGACAAAACACACTCTTCCCGCGCCCTGCTTCGCCCTGAATAAACAAAACTTTCTTCTCTTTGGGCAAGTCATCGAGTCTTGCTCTAACCCACTCCTCAATATCAACCAGCTCCGCGTCTCGAATTGGTTCACCTTTGATATCGAGCAGTTTTACTTTTAACGGCACGTACAAATCTCGAAAGGTAATCTGCTTTTCATCTTCTTCATCAAAGATGTATTCATCGGGCTTGGGTCGAATTTCCGTATCCAAATACTCTTCAATACTCAGGTACTTTTCTAGCTGCTCCTTCCCACCCGCGCTATACCATTTCACCAATCGCTCCACCGACTCCCCAACTTTGATCAGTTCAGGAATCAGATACTCATTGGTTTTTCGTGCCACTCGTTCGGTTAACGTTCTTGCCTCTGTATCCGGCAATCCCGCCTGTATGAGCCGCTGCTGTAAAACCTCATTGAATGCCTCTGCCAGTTGAGATTCGTGGAAAAAGAGAATGGGTTTTTTGGCTTCTCGCTCCTCGAACTCCCGCTTGCCCAGTTTTTCAATCTCCCGCTCAACCAATTCAGAGGCTGGAGAATTACCAATTCGCGCTACTAATTCCGGCTCATCTTTGAGAATCGCTTGAAAGCTTTCCAGGTAAGCCGCTTGGCTAACCAGTGCCATACACTGCTCCAGACTCAGCTCTTTCTTCGTCGCGTCAGCAATCAGCTTGAGGAGGGTAATTGCTAATGGTGCAAAGGGAATCACGGCCCCAGCCACTTGACCCAAGGGAGCATTGAGAACATCTAGCAGCGAGGAAAATTGTTCGACATAAGGTTTCAGGGCTTGAGCGTTGGGTGATTGTTCCTTCAGGGCTTTTGCCAAATCAAATACAGCTTTGGCAGCTTCAGCTCCAGTCTTTGTGACTTCCACCGATTGCCCCCAGTTCAGCTCTCGGATATCAGTGGTCAAAATCTTCCAGAGCGAGAGCTTCATTCCCATTGCCTAATCTCCTATCTTGCCAATCAGATTCTGGCAAAAATAAATCAGGATCTTGACCCCACTACCAGCCGGAAATCAGTTTCTCTGGTCGGCTTCAGCCAATGTCCAGCTACTTCGTGTTTGGTGGGCATCTCGCCTACCCTATAAAATAATTGACAAAATTTCAATAATACTGTATTAGATAAAAAAGAACCCCCTTTCCTAGTAGATAAGGGGGAACTGGACTCCCTTCTCTTCATAGAAGAGGGGTTGGGGGAGAGGTCAAAATTGGGGTTCACCAACAGGCGATCGCATCACCTTAGGCAGCGACATACCTAGATTGTTCTTTTCCCCATAAGGGGAGTTTGGGAGGTCTAAAGCGTCAACGATTGCGGATCGGTTTCAATTAACTTCGCCAAATCTTGCAGGAACGCCGCCGCATCAGCACCGTAGATAATCCGGTGGTCACAAGTGATATTCACCTGCATCTGACGCCGCACACCCATCATTCCTTCTTCAGTTGCCACGACGCTAGGACGTGATGCCCCGATCGCCAAAATTGACCCTTGTCCCGGTGGCAAAATCGCATCAAAACGGTCAACCCCAAACATGCCCAAATTGGACAGCGTGAAGGTACCAGAGCTATATTCCTCTGGCTGCAACTGCTTGAGTCTGGCACGTTCGACCAAATCTTTCCAACTGCGGGATAGGGAATAAAGATCCACTTGGTCAGCTTGTTGCAAGACGGGTGTAATCAGCCCTCCACCCGGCATGGCTACTGCAACGGCAATATTGATGGAACTGTGATACTGAATACCCTGTTCCACACAACTGGCATTCACCAAAGGATGTTTTTGCAACGTAACTGCCACGGCCTTCGCCAGCAGTGCCGTCATGGTCACGCCTTTGGACTTGATTTTTTTGTATAACTTATCCAGCTCATCGGTTGTAATGGTGTAGCCAACGTGGAAGGTAGGCACCTGAAGGCTGGCAACCATATTCCGTACCACCGCATTTTGCAGCGTATTAAACGGTACGGTTTCACCCAAAGCAGCAACGGGAACGGCTGGAGTGGGGGCTGAACGAGGTGCAGGGGTAGCTGGAGCAGGGGCTGAGGCTGGTTTCGGTGCTGTTGTCGTTGCGGCTGGCGTAGCAGCAGGAACGCTGGCTTTCCCAGCGGCAGCTTCCACATCTTCGGCAACAACCCGCCCATAGGGACCACTGCCTTTGAGGCTGTTGAGATCGACGCGGAGTTCCTTGGCTAACTTGCGAGCACGAGGTGAGGCGACAATCCGTCCATTGCGACGGCTGGAGGTATCTTGAGCCACCACTGGAGTCGCTTCTATTTGTCCGGGTGTCGGTGTGGGTGCCGAGTCTTTTTGAGGGGCAGAAACAGCAGTTCCTTGCGTCGATTGAGCCGCTTGTTGTTTAACTTGCTCAATTTCAGCTTCCGATTCTGCCAAAAGTGCGATCGCCGCCCCTACGGGAGCCGATTCACCAGCCGGTACCGTGATCACAGCCAGATAACCTTCATAGAAGGACTCAACGTCCATATCTGCCTTATCTGACTCAACCACCACCACCGTTTCGCCTTTCTCAACTTTGTCTCCTGGAGATTTTACCCAAGAAACGATTTTGCCTTCGGTCATTGTGGAACTGAGGGCGGGCATGAAAACTTCGTGGATCATGAGGTGGTTTTCCGAATCAATTGAGCTAAGGCGAACAAGAATTTTTGCCAGATTGCATTGTAGCTTGAGGAACGGCTCTAGAACCATGGAGTGTTCACAGTTCTTGGATAAGCAGTACCCCAGACCGCCTTTCTAACATTTACCAGCGGTAATCGCCAAGAGATCTATATATTGATTTTTGCCACAAGCTGAAACAGGGAGTGAGCCGCAATAGTGCGTTCGCCCTTACAGAGGGTGGTTCAAAGGTAGGGATGGCTCAATCTCTTTTGCCCAAGCTTCAATGCCGCCTTGAACTTTGGTTCCGGTAATCCCAGCCTGATGGAGCAGTACTAAGGCACGGGCAGAACGCTTGCCAGCCGTGCAGTAAGCTAGGAGTTGACGACCTTGAAGCTGGGACTTGATCTCGTTAATGCCTTTGCCTTGTTCGATGTCTTGTAGAGGCAGCGAGACGGCACCGGGGATATGTGAAAAATTGTATTCATGGGGTGTGCGAACATCGACCAACAGGTAATTTTCCTGTTTGCTGTTCATGAGTTTCTGGAGTTGCTGTACGCTCATGATTGGCTCAGACGCTTCTTGAATCGCATAGCCGATAATGGGTAAGTCTGAAGCCGCCGCTAAAGGCACCCCGGCTTGGAGCAGAGGTCGTAGTAAGTCAGAGTTATAGCGTACCGCTCCTAGTGTACCTACAGCGCCCAAGGCAAGAGCCACTCCACAACCGGATAACCAACGTTGTTTGGGCGATCGCTGATTTGCCAAACTTAACTTAATTTCGGGGATGTCTTTACGTTCGTACCTGGGAAGATTGGGGTCGATCGACTCTCTCCAGGCATCAATCCCTCCGGTAATATTGGTAGCTTTGATACCTGCTTGTTGGAGGCGAAAAACGCTGTGGGCTGAGCGAATCCCAGCTCTACACAAAATGAGAATTTGCAATTCTTCGTTAGGGTGATGCTGTTGTTTTTCTTGGATGAGTTGTTTGATTTTGGCTAATCCTACGCCCGCTTTAATTTGTGGATAGGGAATCAGCAACCACTCTCCTGGTAGATGGGCAATGTTGTATTCGCTGTTGTAGCGCACATCAATCAGTAGAAGGTTGGTGGAGTTTTTCGTCAAAAGTTGCTGGAGTTGTTGGACGCTCATCTGAGGGACTTGCGTTTGCACCAACCGATTGCCGACGAAAGGAAGTTGGGTTAACTTGCCGACAGGATTGCCTTGGGGGATGAAGTTGGATACATTCGTGCGGGCGTCGAGCATGATTGTTATTTTCCTTTGTCCTTTGTTGTCTCTATCCTGTGTAAATCGTGGTTGTGGTTTGAGAATTCTTACCCAGGTGTTTTGCCGTTAATAAATAAAAACAACTTCATGGCTTGCTTTTATTTGTTATAAATGACCTGATGACTCGGATGAAATGCAGATTTTGAGGTTCATTAATCAAGAGATTAATGGTTTAATCCTCTAATCATTAGACCCAAGTTTAATCAAAAAGTTTCCTGAGATTTGTCAATCAAAATTAGAGGTGATTATAGCCCTAATCGATTGGATAAAGTACACTTTGAACCTCTCCCTAAGCCTCTCTTAATAGGAGAAGGACGCCGATAAAATTTTTGAGGTAGAGAAGCTTTGAAATTAGCCCCCTTCCAACCCTAAAAGTTTTTCCTTTTCCCTTCCCTTGTAGGGGAGGGTTAGGGAGAGGTGGGAAGGGGGAAGGGGGTTAGGTCTGACGGTACTTCATTCCTTTGAAAATCGCTATATGACAGATATAGAAGAGCGATTTTCGTCAAGTCAATTCAAAAATTTAGGTCACGCAATTTTGTTGTATCCATAGTTACATGACTGTTGTAAAAAGTTGCAATTCTTCGATAAATACTTATTGCAGCTTTAAATGAACCATCGATTTTTAAAGTTAAGATGAATTTATCAACCCACGAGATAAGATTCCGGAACTGGTTTTACTGGGCGTCCATTCTAGTGCAGCGTGGCGGAAATAACTATCCAGTTGAAAAAGGTTAAAAAGCTTACTGTATAGGCTTTCCTTC
>DATNQL010000426.1:0-9738 GCA_036704025.1 Stenomitos sp. | reverse complement strand
AATCCAGACATAAAAAATAATTTTAATGCCTGCAAACTAATAGACATCTTTAATAAACCAACTTCATGCAATCCGTCTGTCATGACAATGCCAATGACTTTTTCGGGAAACTGATGAGCATAAAGCCTCACATTGTAACTGCCAAAAGAGTCACCCACCAAAATATAGGGGGGCTGAATTCCAGCGATGTTCAAAAGGGTATCTAATTCTTGAACAATTTCTTGTGTTGAACGGGATTTGGGGCTTGAATCGCTCCACCCATATCCAGCGCGATCATATATACATACTTGTGTCATTTTGGTAATTTCTTCTATGAGAAAGTAACCATCAATTCCGCCAAGACTATGGTCAATGATAACCGTTGCCTTGCCTTGACCTTTGGAGTATAGATGCAGCTTATAACCGCCGATGTCAATCAGTTGTCCTGGTGGATGATGCCTTTTATTTTCCAGCCAAGTCGCAAGAAGATGATAACTGGTGGTAATGGAGAGAACTAATAAATTTAGGGGAATCGGCATTAATGTTTTTTCTGGTTTGAAACCATCATCAAACTGGAGAGTGATACCAAGTTGCGTTCAAACATAGTAGTTGAGATAGACACCCAGACAGGGGGACGCGGAGAAATTGAATGTGCTACGTATGAATGCAACTGCGTATGAGAAGTGCGAGCTTATCGCTGAGTATACGGACAAAGGGGCAGGTTGTGTGTAAAGCCTGCCCCTCTATCTCTATTCAGCTAATCGTCATGGCTCTTGAGCTTTCTTTTTAAAGCTCTGCTCATCTAGCTCCGTGGCTAGAGATGAATGCCACACTCGGTTTTGCCCGTACCCCGCCAACGACCCGCACGTTCATCTTCACCTTCTGCTACTGGCGTCGTAATGGGTTCATCGCCAATGCTGGCATAGCCTTGGTCGTGCAGGGGATTGTAAATCACCCCATGTTCACTGATATATTTCCAGCTTTCTTTGCGTGTCCAGCTCGCGATAGGATTAACCTTGATGCGCCCCTGTCCATCCCTTTCAAAGATGGGCATCTCTACACGCGTCACGGCTTGGTCACGCCGACGCCCTGTAATCCAAGCGACTGTGTTGAGTTCTGCCAGACTCCGTTGTAGCGGTTCAATCTTGGTCAGATGATGGAATTGTTGAATATCTTTATCCCAGAGTGCGTCACCGTAACGCGCTGCAAAGGCTGCACGGGTATCAATATCAGGAATCTGATACGTTCTGAGGTCTAGATTGTACAGCTCTTTGGCTTGGGCAACTAACTCTAAGGTTTCAGGGAAATGATGTAGCGTGTCCAGAAACACCACCGGCACCGATATGACTGGTTTAAGGTCACGATAGAGAATATCGGTAATCACTAAATCATCCACATTAAAGGCACTGGTCTGCACTAGACCTGTGGGGATATTTTCAACACACCAGGCCAAAATGTCTCTTGGATGAGCTGTATCGAAGCGCTGATTGAGTTGCTCTAAATCAAAATTGGGAGATTGAACTGATGCGGGTATCGATTGAGTCATAATAGCTTTCGCGTCTAATTTTTGCAGACTGTTCAATCCCGTTCATCCTAACTAACTCAATCGAGATGAACTGACCAGAAAACCGTACATTAATTGTCGAAAAGTCTTGCCAATAAAGCTGTATATTACCGAATACAGGTTCAATTCTGGGCTAAATCCATGGCACTCTCTGCTAAACATAGGCAAGCTCAAGAAACGGGTAGGTTGAGCAAAACGTAGAGGCTTCTCCGAGCTAAAGGAAGCCAACTCTTCGTTTAATAAAATAATTTTGGAGACTAAGGATGCAATTAATTCTATATAGCAAGCCCGGTTGCCACCTCTGTGAAGGACTACAAGAAAAGCTCGAACAGATTCAAAACTTAAACTTTACGCTCGATGTGCGAGATATTACAACCCGTGAGGATTGGTTCCAAGCTTATCAGTATGAAGTGCCGGTTTTGTGCCGAGGCCGTGCGGGTCAGGAAGAACCCTTGCCTCGTCCTTCTCCTCGCCTGACTGTTCAGCAGTTGGAACGAATGTTACAGAACTATTTATTGGTAGATGAGGCAAAATAAGCGCAGAAACATGGAGAAAGGGGGAACCGGAGAACATGGCACAAGCTTGATCCAGGGGGACTGAGGCCCCATTCCCCATTCCCGTTCTTTGTGAGGAGCAAGATTTGAGATGAAATTACGCCAGCTATTAGCTACGATTCCTAACATTGTGCAAATGCCTGACCACCCAGCACTGGAGGCTGAGGTGAAGGGACTCTCGACCAATTCCCATGCCTGTAAGCCGGGTGATTTATTTATTGGGATGCCCGGAACGCGGGTCGATGGAGGAGAGTTTTGGCAAAGTGCGATCGCCTCCGGTGCGATCGCGGCTCTAATTTCTACCCAAGCGGCGGAAAAATGCCCTCCACCGCAAGATTTAGGGGCCAGTGCTTGTGTGATTTCTGCGGCGGATATGAATTCCGCCTGTGGCGAAGCGGCTGCTGCCTTCTATGGATACCCAGGACAGCAACTCAAGCTTATTGGTGTGACGGGTACCAACGGCAAAACTACAACCACCCATCTCATTGAATTTCTCCTCACTCATGCTCAGCAATCGACAGCGCTTCTGGGTACCCTTTATACCCGTTGGCCTGGGTTTCAACAGACAGCGGTTCATACAACGCCGTTTGCGGTGGAACTGCAACAACAGCTCAAGTCAGCCTTGGACGCCGGGTGCCAGTTGGGTGTGATGGAAGTCAGTTCCCATGCCTTGGCTCAAGGGCGAGTGCTGGGTTGCGCGTTTGAGGTCGCGGTGTTTACCAATCTGACTCAAGACCATTTGGACTACCACCGCGATATGGAAGATTACTTCGCGGCAAAAGCGCTGTTGTTTAATGCCAATTATCTCAAGGGACGGGCGATTATTAATATCGATGACTCCTATGGTAGGCGATTGGTCGAACAGTTGAAGCCAGAACAGGTGTGGTCTTACAGTGTGCATGACCCGTCGGCTGATTTGTGGACGAGTGACCTGAAGTATGAATCGACTGGGGTGAGTGGGATACTACATACACCGGCGGGAGAGGCGGCTTTCCGTTCGCCCTTGGTAGGTCAGTACAATTTATCCAATTGGCTGGCGGCGGTAGGAGCTGTTTTACAGGTGGGTTTGGAGTTAAAGACAGTGGTGGAGGCACTCCCCGAATTTATGGGCGTTCCCGGACGCATGGAACGGGTGCAAATCAAGCCGGAACAGGATGTGAGTGTAATTGTAGATTATGCTCATACGCCCGATAGTTTGGAGAATTTGCTCAAGGCGTCGCGACCCTTTATTCAGGGCAAGATGATCTGTGTGTTTGGGTGTGGGGGCGATCGCGATCGCACCAAGCGTCCCAAAATGGGTAAAATTGCTGCCGAACTCGCTGATGTGGCAGTCGTGACCTCCGATAATCCCCGCACGGAAGACCCAGAGCGCATTTTACAAGACATTCTGGAAGGGATTCCGCCATCTATCAAGCCCATTGTACAAGGCGATCGCGCCACAGCCATTCGCACTGCCATCTTGCAAGCTCAGCCAGGAGACGGCATTTTAATAGCGGGTAAAGGTCACGAAGATTATCAAATTCTCGGCACTGAAAAAATTCATTTCGATGACCGAGAACAAGCACGAGAGGCGCTTGCTGAGCGATTTCAGACTTCTTGAGTCGAGCCAAAATGCTCAATCGTCATGACTTTTGAGGTTTGAGTTTAAAAATCGACATCAGACAAGCGATGATGACGGATGGCGAATGACTGGTGACTCACAGCAATGACCCTACCCTCATCTCAAGGCTTGTCTCTCTATCAACTGGCTCTAGATGCACTGGAAATGTCTCAGTCTTTTAGAGCCAGTTGTGATACGCTCAAATCCCTGGTAGGGGCATTAATCGATGTCCTGATTGAAGGAAAAATCTCGGCAACTGTTTGGGTTAAATTACCACCCAAATTCGGCTGGTTGACAGAACTCCATCGGTACCAACAAAAAGCCTTTGCTCCACACAAAATTTATCTATGCAACAGCCAACAGGAAGATTTATTAGAGGCTCAAGAGGAGATTGCCCAGCTTCCTGCTGTCAAACCAGAAAGTCAATTTTTCCCCATTCAACTAACAGGGGGCAGCCAGCTAGAACGAGAATATTTCTTATTAATTCTGTCTGATCCGTTTAGTGGTTTAATGGTGGCTCAGCCGATTGAGCCATCGGAGTCCTCTAGGTTCACAAAATGGCCTCATCCTCAATCGTTGTCAACAATTTTTACCCTGGAGCGCCCAGTGATTCAGCGAGTCTTCGAGGGGATCAAAGAAGCGATTGCAGTGGATGATTCGATTTCTGAAGAGATATTAGAGTTCTGGAAAACTCAATTGCCCCAATGCTCGGTTTCACAGGAGAACAGCCTGCTGAGCCGACTATTGGTTAAGCAAATACAGCGTATGGAAGAACATCTTCACCCCTCTACGCCTAGTCCTTTAAGCCTACGCGACTCCGTTGTCTCGTTAGAGTCGGCAGAACTCACATCCTTATCCGAGAGCGCCACACCAACGCCAGCGCCACTGGATCATAGCTTACGCAACAAAGATGAGCTTCTCAAGCGAGTGATTCAGGAACTCCGGACGCCGTTGACGAATATGAAAACGGCACTGAAGCTGCTGGATTCGGCGCAACTGAAGCCCGTTCAGCGTCAACGCTACATGCAGCTTCTCAATATAGAGTGCGATCACCAAAGTTCTCTGATGACTGGCTGGCTAGAGTTAATCCAGTTAGACAGCGAATCTCAGCCCCTAGTGATGCCGTCCGTACAATTAGCAGACATCATTCCTGGCGTCGTTAGCACCTATCAGCCCATCGCTCGCGACAAAGGCATTCAACTGGGATATACCATACCGCCCGGTCTTCCTGCTGTCTCCTGTTTGGAGACGTGGCTGCGACAAATTCTGATCAATTTGCTGCATAACAGTTTAAAGTTTACTTTGCCTGGTGGTCAGGTTAAGGTGCATTCAACGCTGGAGGGCGACTATGTCCGAGTGGAATTTGACGACACCGGTATAGGGATTGCGGCCCATGAAATACCCAGAATTTTCGACATTTTTTATCGAGGACGCTCAACCATTCGTGAAAATACAGGCGCGGGTTTGGGTTTAACCATTGTTCAGCATTTATTACTACGCTGTCAGGGTTCAATTTCTGTTACTAGTCAGGTGGGTGTCGGTTCTACATTCAAAGTCCTACTTCCGGTTACCTCTTCCACACCTTCAGAGCGGAATTCGTGACATCCTCCTCAACTTCCGCTACGCGGTAAGTGTAGGCTGCCCAAAATCGCTTTTGGGCATTCCTAGTTTTTCTCTTTCGAGGTTTCGCCTCTGACCTAGACGGAGTTACCTCCATCCTCGGCAGACTGACGGCATAGGCATTTTCTATTCCCGTGAGTCCCAAGGTACTTAGTTGCTCTAGACCACGCAACCTAATCACTTTTAAATTGAGGAAACAGCATGGACTTCATTGGTCCAAACTTCTTGAAGCGTGGAAAGCCAATCCCAAGGATCTTAGCCTCGAAGCAACACACACTCGATTGAATGAGTGCATCAAGCAAAAGCATGATGATTTCTCAACGGCTGTGCTGGAGACTCATATCGGACTCAGGTAGCCACTAGATACGACTAGGGTTTGGTTGTGCTGCCTTCTTTCTTAGTAGAATCCTCTTTCTTGACAGCGTCACCCGTGGTGGATTTCTCATCTTTCTTCACGGCGTCACCCGTGGTGGATTTCACATCCTTCTTCACGGCGTCGTCTGTCTTGGTGGTATCGCTTTTTTCAGTAGACGTACCACCAGCCGGGGAGACTTCAGCCGCTGGACTGTCACTCGATTTGGGTTCAGGAGCGGGCGAGTTAGAGCAAGCAGACAAACTTGTCGTTAGAGCCAAACCAGCGATGACGCAAAGTACTTTCCAGTTCATAGTCCTCATTCCAACGTTTAGAGATTCTTGTTGAACACATTCACCAACTCAGGGCTGGTGGGGGTTCTTCTTTTATTACGGATGCGCCACTGTTTTGGATTACAATTTCCTGAAATGCGAGAGGGACAGGTGAAAAACTCGATCAATATACATCCAATTCGCTCTGGGAGCCGTACTTAATTAAAATGAGATTCGGTTTTTCTAGAGATGCGCTTGTTGCCATGAGTGGAATCTACTCGAAAATTATGGGTTCAGGTCTGTTCTATGAGAAGCCGACGGCTCTTAAAGGTGTGGGAAACCCAGAGGACTGCCAGGAGATCCAAAGTGATGAGGAATTAATTCAGGCGCTGAAAGCGGGTCAGTCCTCGGCTTTAGGCATTCTCTATGATCGTTATGCCAGTCTCGTCTACCGATTAGCATTGAGGATACTGACCAATCCTCAAGAGGCAGAAGATTTGACCCAAGAGATTTTTCTAAATCTTTGGCGTAGTGGCTCTTACAATCCGTCTCGTGGCTCTTTGAGCAGCTTTTTGACAACCCTGACTCGTTCGCGGGCGATTGATAAACTTCGCTCCCGTGGGACTAACTTGAAATTTATCCAGCGATGGAGTCAGATGATAGTTAATGAAACATCTTCTCTCACACCTTTTGAGTCGGCTGCTTTAAGTCAGCGATCGCACCAAGTCCGCCAAGCCTTGACCCAACTGCCCGAAAAACAGCGGCAGGTGTTAGAAATGGCTTATTACGAGGGATTGAGCCAATCGGAAATTGCGGCTCAACTGGGTATACCGCTGGGAACGATCAAAACTTGGTCTCGCCAAGGTCTATTGAACTTGAGAAAAAACTTACGAGACTTTATTGAATAAGTTGTTGTACCTATGACTGGGCCTCTACTTCCGGAACGATTAGAAGAATTGATGGCAGGTTACGTCCTCGGCAATCTCAGTTCTGAAGAGGCTGAGGAGTTAAATCAGCTGTTGACCGAACATCCTGAACTAGCGACTGAAGTGCAGCAATTGCAGGAAGTCCTAGAAGTCTTGCCTTACGCTTTACCTGAAGTAGAACCACCCCAACACCTGCGTCAGGCGATCTTAAATACGACCTCGCCTCATCCAACGGCGGCGTTGATGATGCCTAAGCCAAGACGCTGGAGAGAACTAAGACGTTCTCCACTGTTCTGGAGTCGTTTAATCGGTAGTGCTGTAGTTCTCTTGGTGTTAGCTCTAGGTTTAGATAACTACCGAATTAGGCTTCAGTTCACGACCATGCAGGCTAAGGTCGCTCGGCAAAAAGATGTGATTGCCATGCTACAAAAGCCCGATACCCATGTGGTTCCGCTCAAAGGGATGGCTCAGGCTTCTGCGGCAACTGGCAGTATGCTCATGACACCGAGCGAATCCCAAGCTGTTCTCATCCTACAGAACCTTCCCGTTTTACCCCAGGGTGAATTTTATCAGCTTTGGTCTGTGCAAAACGATGAAAAAATCCCTTGGGGACAGTTCAGAACCAATAAGCAGGGAACCGTTTTTGTCAAGCTGTATCGGCCTTCTGACTTTGAAGTCACTTCATTAGCCATTACGGTAGAAGTAACGCCTGAGCCGACAACACCCGCTGGCCCAATGGTGATGGCGGGGAATTTAACCATCAATAATCAATAAATCAGGTTGAAGGTTTTCCTCGGCTAACCTTCAACCCTGTTGATTAGTACCCAGCTTCCTCTTCGTATTCTGGCGCTTTAGTTTTTTCGGGGATGTTGATGCGTGGAGCTTTGTAAGGTTCAGAATCTACATCGTCATCCCAAGCATCACCCTCTACTTCGTAATCATCGTAATCGTCTGGGTAATCCTGTTCATAACGTGGAGGCTCCTTATACGCTGGCTTTTGGTACTGGGTAGACCGACCGGGAGCATCATCCCATTCATCCTCTCCCCAGTTATCTTGCTCTAATTCTTGCTTAGCGTACTTCGGAGGTGGTGCTTCTCGGCGTAGAGGAATCGGCTCTGGTTCTGGCTCCTCTCGCCAATCGTCATCATCCCACCGCTCTTCTACAGGTGTAACCGTCTGGATGGGCTGAGAGATGGGTGTACGTACAGGAATCCCGGTTCCCAACTGATTTTCGGGCCGGGTAACAGGGGTATAGTAAGTTTCCTCTTCTTCCCGTTCCCAAGGAGGTCTGCCAATCCCCAATCGCTCTAAAACGCCTACGGTTAATTGAACCAAGCGCTCTTCGGCTCCTTCAAAAACAATCAAGCGGTTCGGACCACTGCTGACAATTTCATCAATCGGCAGTTCATATGTACTGATTACCTGGTCGGGGATTTGGGGCAACCCAATCGAGGCAATAATCAGAGAACTCACCTTGGCGTCTTCAATGTTGAATTTGAAGTCCCGTACCCGTCCGAGGAGTTCACCGGTTTCGGTAATTACTTCGCTATTGATCAGGGTGCTGTAGGCTTCCACCTCAACATCTTCGATCACATCTTCATCATCGACTAGAATGGTGTCCCCAACCCGTCGGATGCTGCTCAAGAGCATGTAACGAGGCATCCCAGCGAGCGCCAGCAGATTGTCTCGCAAACCTAGTGCTACAACCTCACGCCGATCAATATCTACTAATAGCTCTTTAACGACTCCAAGCCGCTTAGCGGTGTCGATCGTGACGACTTGAGTATTTAAAATATCGGAGCGTTGACGATTTTGTTCAGTTGTCATTATTTCTTGTGATCCTGCTCTCGACTCCTGCTGGAATATCAATAATATTGAACGCTAAATCCGGAAGTTTTTATCTATCGAATGGCGCTTTTAGGCGGTAATTTTAGTCCTAATACTTGAGTATACGCTCCTCTAGCCTGCGTAACACCAATCGTGCGCTCCGAAGACTCAATCATAGGTCGGCGTAAACTCACAACAATAAACTGGGCTAGAGTAGCCTGTTGTTTGATCATTCTAGCTAATCGCTCGACATTTGCCCCATCGAGGAACATGTCAACTTCGTCAAAGGCATAAAATGGCGAGGGACGGTAACGTTGCAGCGCGAAGATAAAACTGAGAGCCGTGAGGGATTTTTCACCCCCTGACATGGAAGCTAGGCGCTGCACCGGTTTGCCTTTAGGATGAGCCACCAGATTCAATCCACCGTTAAAGGGGTCTTCGGGGTCATCCAATTGTAGATAACCATCGCCGTCCGAGAGTTCGGCAAAGATGGTTTGGAAGTTCTCGTTAATGGCATCAAAGGCTTCTTTGAAGGCACGAAATCTCAGGGTGGTGAAGTTTTCAATTCTCAGCAGAAGTTCGGTACGCTCAGCCTCTAGGGTGGCTAGTTTCTCCGAGAGTTCAGATAAGCGATTTTGGGTGCGATCGTATTCTTCTAACGCCAGCATGTTCACCGGTTCCATCGCTTGGAGGCGTTTTTGAGCGTTTCGTATTTCTTTTTGTAGGTGTTCGAGTAGGCTGGGAAGGTCGGGAGTGCGGAGAGTCGAGGTTTCAGTTTGCCAATGTTCGGGTAACTCTGGCAGGGGATCGGGTAACTCGGTTTGTTGGAGTTGGAGTTGAGCTTGTAAGGTACTCCGTTCTTCCCGTCGCGCTATTTGGGTTTCTTGGAGTTTCTGCCGTTGCCAGGATTGCTGTTGTTGGAGGAGGTGGCGTTCTCGCAGGTGTTGTTCGGCGCGATCGCGTTCCTGTTTCACTTCTCCTAATTGCTGCTCTAGCTGGGTTAACGTACTTTGAGTTTGGGTAATGGCTTCATTCACCGCCAC
>DATNQL010000425.1:0-1920 GCA_036704025.1 Stenomitos sp. | reverse complement strand
ATCGCATTATCGAAGCCCTAACTAAGGTTTACCAGAAGCAGCGCGAAAAATTGCAGGGCGGCGGTACTGAGATGGCAGTGGATGGAGTCCGTTTTCCAGCATGGATAAACTCAGAGCGTCAGTCAACCGCTTTGGAAGATGCAATGTTTCGCTGGCTCAGGAGTGAAGACAACACCACTGCTCAAATGATTGGTGCGATTTTGGTATTAGGCGAGCCGCTTAATCCTAAAGAAATTTTGAAAACGCTGGAAAGTTGGTATCAAAGATGCGTACAGACCCGACCTCCCGAATATGAGATTTGGCTGGCAGCGATAGTACTAATCTCAATTCAAGTGCAATGCGATGAGAAAGTTCACCAGAACATCGCTAGAGGAGCGTTCAAACGTTTGCAGACAATCATTTTAGGAGAGAGACATCCTTTTGTCGAGAAAGCTATTATCAATGCACTCAGCAATCTAAGCGAGCGATGTTTTCAGCGAATTAAACCTAAGCTGAAGACTTTAGTCGCTGATTCTACGGATAACCAACGCTACAGGATCGTTGAAATCTTAACCCAAGTTTATCAACGACGTGAAGGTCTAGAGCGTAGTCATCCTGAAATGGAACAAGCGATACTCTCCTGGCTCAATACTGGCGAAGACACCAAGGCTAATTACTCCAAAGCAAAGCGTTCAGTTAATTTTACACCTACACCAGAACATCAAGAAGAAAGCCCTGAAAATCAAGGGCATAGACAGACTAAACGTTTAGGAAAAGAAATAAAGGATGGTATTTCTGATGTCAAAATTGCTCTAGTTTTTTTAGTAGGCTTTTTAAGTTTTTTTATAAGTTTTTTGATAGCTTACTTGATGGCAACAGCAGTTCAAAAGCCTCCCGCATCCACACAACCACCACTTTCCAATTCCAGGTTAGAACATACGCCCAACTCACCTATGACTTAATTAGATTAAGCAAGCAGCTATCAGTCTAATTAATGAAAGGTTAGTGGTAGAGGGTGTTAGTAGACAAGTAGGGCATAGCGTATGCCATATTTGAGAGAACATTGGAGGGAAGCAGATGCACCTCCTGATTGACTGACAAAACTATCCGGCTCTAATCGGTAAAGTCTCGGAATAGACAATAGTAGGGCTTTGAGACGCAAGGTCTAGAAGTCCTCTAAAGGATATTGAGTGCAGTTTTCCAGCCTTTTGTCAGTTCGCTAGATACGCCCAAAAAATATGAGCGATCGCCAAAGCCCCGAACAAGTTTTGCAGAGCATTCTCAAGGATATTCAAGTTGGCGGCAACTTAACAACAGGAGACATTACCCAGATTTTGAATTTGCTGGTTATTGTCAAACAACCCGACTCCTTCAAGCCAACTGGGATACCCCACAATCTTCCTCGCAGTGGCACAGTTAAGTTTGTGGGACGTGCAGAGGCAATTGAAAACCTACACGAAATGGTGCAGCAGAATAACCAAGTGGTGATTGCTGCTATTGAAGGTATGGGGGGAGTCGGCAAAACGGAGCTGGCAACCCAGTATGCACTGCTTCATTTGCTATTGCTCACCTATCCAGGTGGTATCTGTTGGTTACGAGCGAGGGATGAAGATGTTGGCATTCAGATAGTGCGGTTTGCTCAAGCCAAATTGGGCGTCAACCCACCGGAAGACTGGGACTTACCGAGCCAAGTCGATTTCTGCTGGTCGCGCTGGCATGAAGGAAACGTGCTGGTGGTGCTAGATGATGTTAACGATTACCCAAAGGTGGAGCCATTCCTGCCACCCCAACCCTCCCGGTTCAAGGTGCTGATCACGACACGGTTACAGTTGGATCTTCCCCAGTCATTCACACTGGATGTGTTAGATGAGTCAGCCGCGTTGGAACTTTTACGGGAATGGATTGGAGAAGAAAAGATTAACCATGAGTTAGTAGATGCCA
>DATNQL010000424.1:0-10350 GCA_036704025.1 Stenomitos sp. | reverse complement strand
GGCTATGTAGCTAGAGCGCTCGGCGAATCAATTTTCACGCAAGCTGACAGCATTCAAGAACTCCGAGAACTGGTTAAAGATGCTGTTCATTGTCATTATCCTGATGAAGCGACCCGTCCGAAACTGATTCGTTTACATATCGTACATGATGAAGTCATTGCTTCATGAAGCTGCCCAGAGACCTATCTGGTGAAGCGTTGGCAAAAGCTCTGGAAAAGTTGGGCTACACGGTGGATCGCCAAACCGGAAGTCATATTCGATTAACCACTCAAGAGAATGGAGAACACCACATTACCATTCCCAACCATAGCCCAATTAAAATAGGCACTCTTAGCGCAATTTTGCGCGACATTGAAAATCACTTTGATGCAACTCGTGAAGAACTTCTTACTCAACTCTTCTCTTAGCATTTATCAAAGAACACAGACTTACCACGGCAACACCTCACCATTAGCGTGCCAAAAAGTGCCTGTGTTCTCCAGCGTCAACTCATCAATCCGCTTCAACAACCCCTTCACCGACTCCTCCGGCGTAATACCACTCGAGGTAAAACCCGTCATGCGGGTTTGCACCAAACCTGGATGGAGAATTGCCACGGCAATCCCACGCGGTTTGAGGTCAATAGCCAAAGATTTGCCAGCCATCGACAACGCCACCTTCGACATTCGGTAGCCATAGCCACTGCCAGAAGTATTATCTCCAATTGACCCCATCCGACTGGTCATCAGCGCAATCTTAGAACCCGCTTTCAAGTTAGGCAGCAGTGCGTGGGTGACTCGCAAGGCACCTAATGCATTAACCTCAAACTGTTCGCGAATACTGTCAAAATTCAGGTCTTCCAGGGACTCGCCCTTCAATATTCCAGCATTATTAATCAAGACATCGATCGCAGTATCACCCAGGCGATCGCATAAATCTGTAACCGAAGCATCCGAGGTGATATCAACACCCGCCTCTACCTGTACGCCCAAATCCCGCAAATCCTTGTCCGCCGTGCGACAGACTGCAATTACCCGATCTCCCCGTTCTTGGAGTTGACGGCAGTATTCGTAACCAATACCGCGATTTGCCCCTGTAATCAGATAAGTCGCCATCCGCTTGCCTCAATTCAGTATCTTGACTCAGGTTTTGACCCTCAACAGGTTAATTCACCCTCTCCCCGGCTAAACGCCATTTTCCATCAAGTACAGTTTGATCGTTGATTTTGTTTTCAAAAGGTTAGGTTTCACGATTGGGAGATACAACTTTAAATCCCGTCGCTTTTAGAATTACAAAAAAACAAGCAAAGCCCACGTCCTTTAGGCGTGGCAGGTTTCCCGAATCACAACAAAAAACAGCCACCTCCATCCGGAAGTAGCTGTTTTAATCGGCAGGTGGGCAAAGCCCACCCAACCCGAAATTAGTAGTCGAAGTCGCCGCCGCCCATGCCGCCGCCAGCGCCAGCACCAGCACCTTCCTTCGGCTCAGGCTTGTCAACCACAATACACTCCGTGGTCAACACCATACCCGCGATGGAAGCCGCGTTTTGCAGTGCGGAACGAGTCACCTTAGCAGGGTCAACGATACCCGCTTCAAACATGTCAACGAATTCATTCGTTGCAGCATTGAAGCCAACATTGAATTCCTTCTCTTTAACACGCTCAGCAATGACCGCGCCATTTTGGCCGGCGTTCTCAGCAATCCGCTTCAGCGGTGCAGCCAACGAACGAGCCACAATCAGAGCACCCGTCAGTTCTTCATCTTTCAGGGTGTCATTCGCCCAAGTTTCCAGATGAGGAGAGAGGTGAGCCAAGGTTGTACCACCACCGGGAACAATCCCTTCTTCCACAGCCGCTTTCGTCGCGTTGATGGCGTCTTCCAGGCGCAGCTTGCGGTCTTTCATTTCGGTTTCCGTGGCAGCACCCACTTTCACCACCGCAACACCACCGGCCAACTTGGCTAAGCGCTCTTGCAGCTTCTCTTTGTCGTAGGAAGAATCGGTTTCTTCCATTTGACGGCGGATTTGCTCACAACGAGCCTTAACTTCCTTATCGTTCCCCTCAGCCACAATTGTGGTGTTGTCCTTGGTGAGGGTGATGCGACGAGCTTTACCCAGCATATCCAGCTTGGTGCTGTCCAGCTTCAGACCCGCATCTTCGGTGATTAGCTGACCACCGGTAAGAATAGCGATGTCTTCTAGCATAGCCTTGCGGCGATCGCCAAAGCCAGGAGCCTTAACAGCCGCCACATTCAGCACGCCCCGCAGGCGGTTCACCACCAGGGTTGCCAGGGCTTCTTTCTCAATATCTTCAGCGATAATCACCAGAGGACGACCCGCACGAGCCACTTGCTCTAGCACAGGAACCAAGTCTTGTACCAAGGTGATTTTCTTATCGGTGATCAGGATGAATGGCTCATCGAAAATAGCCTCCATCCGCTCCATGTCAGTCGCGAAGTAAGGCGAGATGTAGCCTTTGTCAAACCGCATCCCTTCGGTGATTTCCAGTTCGGTGGTCATGGACTTCCCTTCTTCCAAGGAAATCACACCTTCTTTGCCCACCTTATCCATCGCTTCGGCAATCATGTTGCCGACTTCATCGTCGTTACCCGCAGAGATTGAACCCACTTGAGCAATGGCTTTGGAATCTTCAACCTGACGGGCATGTTCGGCAATTTTTTCGACCAGGAAACCCGTAGCTTTGTCAATCCCACGCTTGAGGGAGATGGCATTAGCACCGGCTGCCACGTTACGCAAGCCCTCTTTGACCATGGCGTGAGCCAGCACGGTTGCTGTGGTGGTACCGTCGCCAGCCGCATCATTGGTTTTGGAAGCCGCTTGGCGAATCAGAGACACCCCTGTATTCTCAATGTGGTCTTCTAGTTCAATTTCTTTGGCGATGGTGACACCGTCATTCACGATTTGAGGTGCACCAAATTTCTTCTCTAGCACAACGTTGCGACCTTTGGGGCCAAGGGTCACAGCCACAGCTTCAGCTAGGATATCCATGCCCTTTTCTAGAGCACGACGAGCATTTTCGTTGTAAATGATGCGCTTAGCCATAATATGTCGAGTTCAGTCAGTAAAGAATTTGAAGGTTTAAAGGTTGAAGATTTAAGATTGAAGGTTGACACTTACAACTTGCCAACTTTACAACTTGCTCTCGTTATTAACTAACGACGGCAAGGATGTCCTTTTCCGACAGCAACACGTACTCTTCCGTACCCAGTTTGATGTCGGTGCCGGCGTACTTGGAGTAAAGAACCTTGTCGCCGACTTTCACTTCGACTTCAGAGCGAGAGCCATCATCGTTGCGCTTTCCAGGACCGACAGCTACAATTTCACCGACTTGAGGCTTTTCTTTGGCGTTATCGGGTAACAAAATGCCCCCAGCGGTTTTTTCTTCAGCGGCGCTAACCTTGACGAAAACGCGATCGCCTAACGGCTTAACAGTGGAAACACTTAGAGATACAGCTGCCATATATATAAATCTCTCCCGATTTAGATTCTTGGAACTGAGTTAGCACTCTCAGCTCCTGAGTGCTAATTTACTCAACTAAGGGATGCGATCGCAACAAACTTTCCTGTACGGGTTCCCGAACTTATTGATTCATGATGGCTCAAATCCTGACCTGCAAAGCTTTAGGCAGAAATCTATAAAAAAGCTATGGATTGAAGCCGTAACCCTCAATCCTGAACAGAAACAAGTAAAAATACTCAACTCCTGAAGAATTCATCACGGATTGTGAGCCAAGTCTATTCAATGTTGTTCCGATTCAAGCCGGAGTCCTATACCCCCCAGACCCCTCGTTAAGATAGTTCAAGGACGCAGGGACGCGGAGAATGGGAGACGCCTAGAAAGAATTCAGACGGGAACCCAAACCCCTGGAACTTACGTCGGGAGCGTCTCCGCGTCTTCTTCGATGAAGATAGATAGAGTATTCATCGCGGCGCTTGGGCGTCTTTAAGTGTAATCCTTCAATCAAACCACTCCGTAGAAATGCCAGCGAACCCAACCGATCACGAGCCAGCAGAATTATCTCATCCTGAACCCTCAATCCCCAATCAGGTCTTAGCCAAAAACGCTTTAGCCGCCAATATCCAAAGCTTAGGCATCCATCAAATTCAGCGACATGTTTTTTTGTGTGCCGACCAGACTAAGCCTAAATGCTGTTCCAAACAAATCAGTCTAGAATCCTGGGATTACCTGAAAAATCGCCTCAAAGAGCTCAACCTCGACCAAGTAACCGAGACTCAACCGAGCTGTATCTTCCGCACCAAAGCGAACTGTTTGCGAGTCTGTGCCGTAGGCCCAATTATGGTGGTCTATCCGGACGGTGTCTGGTATCGCAACGCTACTCCAGAAGTCATCGAACGGATTATTCAGGAGCATCTCATCGGCAACAAAATTGTAGAAGAATATGCCATTGCGACTCATCCCTTACCAGAACCTGTTCTAACCGCTACAACAGATTCCGAGAAGAACGTCCCATCACAGAACAACTTGCCACAGCTAATAACGACTGCCCAGAATCCGGAGTCAACAAGCTTGAATATTGAGTCAATTGACAGAATACCCTGAAACAATTTGATACCCACGGAATTTCGCATTGGTGTAGCATAATGATTAGCAATGCTTTTTCGCCCTTTTGATGCTGCTTAAACAGCAATGGTACAAAACTCAGATCCATCACATGACAAGCCACTTCTGTGCCTGAGCCAATGTGAGAACAGAGTATCTCCCGGTACAAGTTGGTCGTAGTAGGTTGTAGCGTCTAGACCAATCTGCGGATAATACAGAAGACGTTATTACCCATCTCAGCAATCCGGCATGACGAGTATCACAACATGAAAGATAACGGTGTCAGAGATAACAAGCGACTGTTGCTGATTGATGACGACCCCAACCTCATCTTGTTAGTCAAGGACTACCTGGAATTCCGGGGGTATGAAGTCATCACCGCTGAAAATGGTCGAGAAGCGCTAGAGGTTTTAGACCAGGATGTGCCTGATTTGATCATTTGTGATGTGATGATGCCGGAGATGGACGGCTACGCCCTCGTCGAGCATGTCAGGCAAGACCCTCGCACTAGCTGGATTCCAGTTTTATTTCTTTCCGCCAAAGGTCAAAGCCAAGATAGGGTCAAGGGACTCAACAAAGGTGCGGATGTCTACATGGTGAAGCCCTTTGAACCGGAAGAATTGGTGGCGCAGGTAGAATCCTCTCTCAAGCAAGCCAATCGTTTAATTCATCACTCTGGTACAGGAGCAGACGCCGGACCGAAAATTCAGGTTCCCTTTGATGTGGAGTTAACACCCACAGAATTGAAAGTGGTGCAGTTCGTCGCTAGAGGCATGGCGAATCGAGAAATTGCTGAGCAGATGAATGTGAGCCAGCGTACCATTGAAAGTCATGTTTCTAACATGCTCGGTAAGACCGGTCTCCATAACCGCACGGAATTGGCACGCTGGGCAATTGAAGCGAGTATGGCTTAACTCTAGCCAGAAATGTGGAAGATTGTACGGTGTTGTATCGTAGTGTCTTGGCGAGTCACCCACAGCTCTCTCTCTATGCTGCCGTTTTTGCCCATTTTTACCTTGGCTCAAGTTACCCCGACGCCAATCCCTACACCCGCACCTCAGGTGGAAATCGTACAACCGCAACCAGTGCGAAGACTCCCTGGAAAACTCGATACTGTCCCGGTATTCAATAGCAACAGTCCTGAAGTCGTACAAACAGAAGGTATTTTACTTTCCACCTTTCCCCCCAATGGCAAAAGTACCCCAACGGCTCACTTAAATTTTCCGTTTAAGGGGCGCTTCGATATTTTTGCCCACCATATTGCTAAACCCCCGACACCCGAAGATTTGCGGACTCTTTATCTAGGGGTTATGGTGTACAATCCAGGGCGTAGACCAGTCAAGGTCGATATCTTGCAAGCGGCAAGTTACTTAAGTCAACCGGATGCGCCGTTTATTGAGTTGCCGTCTTTTGTGGAGAATCCTGTCGGTACTGTTTATGCCGGTCCTGGCAGTCGCGTCATGAATGATATTCTGCGTGGACAACGGCAAGTTGGGTTTCCTTCCCAGTTAGTGATTCCCCCCAGGCAAAGCCGAATGTTGCTGAATCTACCCATTCCGGTGCGGACGTTGGAACCTCCATTGAATGGTCGTTCCACCTTGATGCGGTTGCACAGTGGTGGGTCAGTTTATGTTGCTAGTCTCGCCCGCTATGCTCCTGTCGATGCACAGGGTAATGAACGCCCTCCTACCGTTGAAGAATGGCAAACCTTACTGGATACAGGTGAACTCGCAGGACCACGCGATCGCATCCCAACGCCTCCTGATGCTACTACAGAACGAATTATTTATGGTCGTGTTGCGGGTGTGGCTCAAGGTTCTCAATGGCAGGCGAAGTTGGTAGACCGTCCTAATGCCCCCTCCTTAAGTATCCCCGCGCCTGGACAAGCCTTTTCCTACGGACTGAGTACCCTCCCCGGCGGCAAATTGGGCACAGATCAAAGTCAGAGTGCGAGAATGCTGGTGCGCTATCCAGACACGGCTTACTTTGCTCATGGGAACTATGGGGTGCAATATAGTCTGACGTTACCCCTGGTTAATCCCACCCGTGAGACTCAAACTGTCACCCTGGCGCTTCAGACACCGCTTAAACAAGATGAACTCCAAGAGGGTTTGCGCTTTTTGGAACCACCCAGCAAGGCAGTTTTTTTCCGAGGTACGGTTCAAGTCCGCTACACTGATGATGCTGGATTATCTCAAACTCGTTATGTACATTTAGTACAACGACGCGGTCAACAAGGGGAACCCTTAGTCACCCTCAAAATGTCCCCTTCTGCCCAACGTTTAGTGCAAGTTGATTTTCTCTATCCTCCCGACGCCTCACCCCCCCAGGTTTTGACGGTAAGGACGTTAGAGCAATAATCTAGTGGGAGGGGGCATCGAGTGATTGGTGTTCCCAAACGATAGCAAAAGGCAGAAGGCACCGGAGCTAAGCCTGAGGAGACAGAAGGCTTTTCAGTTTATTAATGCTACGTGGTGGTTTGGGTTGTTAACACTGTCCTAATCTGTATGGCGACAGCGATAAACCGAAAAGACATCAAAAATACAGCGTTGTCAGGGTGTAAAAATTCTGTAAGTCAACGACCTGCTAGGTGCAACACGGGGATCGTTGTGGGTACCCTAGATATATAACCTAGGATAGATGTCTTTATGCACTCGTTGGGTAAGCAGCTGGAGAATTGTTATGAATTAGCCTGCGATCCCGCTAACAGGGCTAATTCTACCCAAACCGATACAGCATATCCACGTCCACAGCTGCGGCGCGACCACTGGATTTGTCTGAACGGTTCATGGAAGTTCACATTTGATCATGCTGGGCAATTGGTTCAACCCAGTGATATCTCGGATTGGACTCATCGCATTGAAGTTCCCTTTGCTCCAGAATCCGCCAAAAGCGGCATCGGTGATACGGGTTTTCACCCCAACTGCTGGTATGAGCGGGAATTTGACTTACCCAAGGGTGAAGGCCGGGTATTGCTCCACTTTGGGGCTGTAGACTATCGTGCACGGGTTTGGGTTAACGGTCAATTCATGGCTGACCATGAAGGTGGACATACCCCCTTTAGCATCGACATCACACCTGTTTTGAATGAAAACGGAGTGCAGACGGTAACCGTTTGGGCGCAAGACGACCCATTCGATCTGGCTAAACCTCGTGGTAAGCAGGATTGGCAGCTAGAGCCTCATAGTATATGGTATCCCCGCACGAGCGGGATTTGGCAAACGGTTTGGGCTGAGGTCGTTCCTGCTACTTATATCGATCGCATCCGTTGGACACCGCACTTCGAGCGCTGGGAGATTGGCTTTGAAGCCTTTGTCGCCGGTCAGCAATACGATGGTTTGCAAATTAAGGTCAAACTGACCGCTAACTGTCATCTATTGGTAAACGATACCTACGAAGTAATCAACGGGGAGATTCACCGACGCATTGCATTATCTGACCCTGGTATCGACGACTACCGCAACGAATTGCTTTGGAGTCCTGAGAAGCCAACCCTAATTGATGCCGAAGTTCAACTCTGGCACGAGGGCAAGCTGATTGATGAAGTAAAATCCTATACAGCGATGCGGACTGTAGGGATACAACGCGATCGCTTCATGCTCAATGGGCGTCCCTACTATTTACGCTTAGTGCTCGACCAAGGCTACTGGCCCGATACTCTCATGACTGCACCCTCCGATGAGGCGTTGCGGCGCGATGTCGAGTTAGTCAAAAGCATGGGTTTCAACGGCGTCCGCAAGCACCAAAAAATTGAAGACCCCCGGTTCTTGTATTGGGCGGATGTCCTGGGTTTAATGGTTTGGGAAGAGATGCCCAGTGCCTATCGCTTCACGCCCAAAGCGGTGGAACGAATCACCAAAGAATGGACTGAGGTCATTAATCGGGATGCCAGCCACCCCTGTATTGTGGTCTGGGTACCCTTCAATGAATCCTGGGGCGTTCCTGACTTAACAGCAACAGACGCTCATCAGCACTGCGTCCAAGCACTGTATCACTTGACCAAAACACTAGACCCGACTCGTCCAGTCATCGGCAATGACGGCTGGGAGAGTGCAGCCACTGATATTTTGGCAATCCATGACTACGATAATAAGCCAACTCGCCTGTTCAAACGTTACGGACCAGAGGTCAAGTTATCAGATTTGTTTGATCGCCAACGTCCGGGAGGGCGTGTTCTCACCCTGGATGGACATCCCCATAATGGGCAGCCGATCATGCTGACTGAGTTCGGTGGCATTGCTTACGCCGCGCCTGAAGAATCCGATACTGACAAAATCTGGGGATATGTGCGCTCCTCGGATGTCTCAGAGTTGCAAATTCGGTATACGGCGTTACTGAGTGTGGTTAACAAAGTCGAACTGTTCAGCGGATTTTGTTACACCCAGTTAACCGATACTTACCAGGAAGCCAATGGTCTATTGTATGCAGACCGTACTCCCAAGTTTCCGATTGAAGCGATCGCATATGCCACTCTAGGCAGGGGCGAGGAAGAAGAGGAAGACGCTATGCTCTCTAGCATCAAAACTCAATGGTCGCCAGAGGAAAATGTATTCCCAGGAGCTGTTAAAGCCGGATGGGCGTCCGCTGACTCTCTACAGCCGATACCCCATTGCGGAGGGCATCCAGGCTCCCAGTCCCGGTAACGAACCCATTCAAGCCAATCCCCACCTACGCTGGCATCCCTTGCGCGGCGAGTGGATTGCTTACGCCAGTCATCGTCAGGGGCGGACTTTCCTGCCGCCCCCTGAATACAACCCATTGGCACCCACCATCGATCCTCACTTCCCCACTGAACTACCAAAGGGGCGATATGACATCGCGGTTTTCGACAATCGCTTTGCTTCAATGACGCTCTTGGCACAAAATCCACCTGCCAGTATTGTTGAAACTCTACCCGCCAATGGCGCGTGTGAGGTCGTAGTCTTTACCCAAGACCCCGAATCTCCCCTCGGTTCCCTGGAACTGGAACATTTGGAGCTGCTGCTGCAAGTGTGGGCTGACCGAACTCGTGTTTTAGGAGGACATCCACACATTGAGTATGTGTTGCCCTTCGAGAATCGGGGCGTGGAGATGGGGGTAACGTTGCTTCATCCGCATGGTCAAATTTACGCCTATCCCTTTGTGCCACCTGTTCCGGCACGGATGCAGGAACGCCAGCAGGCATACTACCAGGAAAATCAACGGGGATTGCTGCAAGATTTGATTCAAAAGGAAATTGAGGACAAGCAGCGGATTATTTATCTGGATGAGGAAGCGATCGCATTTGTCCCCGTTTGCGCCCGTTACCCTTATGAAGTTTGGATTGCCACCATTGAGCCAGTTGCGACCTTCCTCGACCTTACCGCAAAGCAGCGTAGAGGACTTGCCAAAGCCTTAAAAACGGTCACCCTCAAGTATGACGGCTTGTGGAAGCGTCCTTTCCCTTACTTGATGGCTTGGTTCCAGGCACCGACTGACGGGCAACCCCATCCGGAATCACATCTGCACGCCGAATTCTATCCCCCATATCGTACCCCCGACAAGCTCAAGTACTTAGCTGGAACTGAACTGGCAGCAGGAATGTTTGCCAATGATGCGCTTCCTGAAGAGAAAGCGAAGGAGTTACAGGCGGTATCAGTCATTCTGGAAGCGGGGGTACGGGTATGAAGATGATCCCCCCAACCCCCCTTTTTAAGCTATGCATTACTCGCATCTTTCTTAACAAAATTAGACTTGACAGGAGTAGTAGAAATCGGGGAGACTAACAGCCAAGTTTGGGCGATGTCATGCAGTCGTCGCAGACCTTGCCAAA
>DATNQL010000423.1:0-9332 GCA_036704025.1 Stenomitos sp. | reverse complement strand
ATTGGCAATCCTTGGTAAGTGGCAGGATGATGTTTTTCCGCTCGGAAATTCAAGAGTAGCTTCTTGGTCCGTTTGAATTTTTTAGGACAATATCCCGATTGTGAAAATATCTGAGAAGAAAATCCGGAATCCTGTTTCTTCATGCGTAACTAGTATATTCTCATTCAAAGAAAAATGATTAAAAAACTCTTTCCATCCTCAAATTAATGAGGTTTAAATTCTTTTTTGAATTCCTGAAATTACTGAATCAAAAGGATAATTGGCTTCTATCGCCGATACCTTAACAAAAACATAAGTATATCAATGGGGCCGCTTTTACCCAGATTGGTGCAACTGAAATGAGTCATAAAAGTAGTTCTTTAATTTCTCACTTTGTTCAGGTTTTCAATAGTTTTTGGCAAAAGACCATTACGTCAAAGAATCTTGACTTAGCCGTCACTAGCCTGGCGGCGTTTGGCTTGTTCCTGGGAGTGCGGCAGTTGGGCTGGCTACAACCTTTGGAATTAGTGGCGTTCGATCTCATGGTTCGCCTGCGCCCGGATGAAGGCCCCGATCCGCGCTTGCTCGTGGTGGAGATTACAGAGCGAGATATCCAAGCTCTAAATCAATATCCGATCTCTGACGGACGGTTAGCCCAGGTTTTGGCAGAATTGGAGCGGCATCAGCCCATTGTGATTGGTGTGGATTTGGCTCGCAATGTGCCACAAGGGACTGGTCAGGCTGAATTGATGGCTCGATTCCGAAGTCCCAAGGTGATTGCGATCGCTAATATTGGCAACACCGAAGCCGAAGCCGTCATCCCCCCACCGGGAGTCTCCCAGGATCGGGTGGGTTTTAGTGATGTAGTGATTGACCCGGATAGCGTAGTTCGTCGCAATTTTATGATCGCTCCGATTGATGAGAAAACGACCCTTTACTCATTTTCCCTCCGTGTCGCCCTTGCTTATCTCAAACACAAAGGGATTGAGCCTCAATTCACCAAAAACCAGGAACTTCAGTTGGGTACAACGGTATTTAACTGGTTGGCGTTCAATTCGGGTGGCTATCAAACGATTGATGATGGTGGCTATCAAATTTTGTTGAATTACCGTTCACCGCGAAATGTAGCACGCAGCGTTAGCTTTACACAGGTTTTAAATGGGCAGATTGACCCAAACTGGGTGAAAGGCAAGATTGTCCTGATTGGTGCAACGGCTCCAACAGCAAAAGATTTGTTTTATACCCCCTACAGTGTCAGAGAAAAAGCGCTTCCTCGGATGGCAGGGGTTTTTGTTCACTCCCAGATGGTGAGCCAAATTGTGGGTGCAGTTTTAGATCATCGTCCCTTGTTTTGGTATTGGTCTGAACGGGCAGAAATCTTATGGATTGTGGCTTGGTCATTGGTGGGGGGAATTTTGGTGGTACGAGTTCACAATCTGATGATCTTGGGGTTGAGTGCACTAGGCTGTCTGAGTCTTTTATTTGGTTTTAACCTATCGCTGTTGATGCAATCGGGATGGATACCCTTAGCGGCACCAACCATTGGATTAATGGTCACGGGTTTGGCAATGGAGACTTACCAACGACAACTTTTCCAACGCCAAGAACAAATGGTGATGAGGCTCTTAGGACAGCAAACTTCACCGGAAATTGCCCAAGCGCTTTGGAATGAACATGATCGCCTACTGGATTCGGGTCTTTTACCCGGTCAACGCGTGATTGCGACGATATTACTCACTGATATCAGAGGATTCAGCACTATCTCGGAAAAAATGCCGCCAGAAGAGGTGATGGCTTGGTTGAACGAATACTTGCCCATCATGGTGCGGGAAGTGCAAAACTACCGGGGGATTATTAATAAGTTCACGGGTGATGGTCTGTTAGCGGTGTTTGGGGTGCCTGTACCCGCTACCACAGAGGCCGTTGTGGCAGAAGATGCTCGACGCGCTGTCGCTTGTGCGCTGGCGATGGGCGATCGCTTACAAGAACTCAACCGGAATTGGCGCTATCGAGGTTTGCCCTTGGTTCAGATGCGGGTTGGAATTTACACCGGCCCTGTGATGGTCGGCAGTTTAGGCGGCAAGGAGCGCTTGGAGTATGGGGTGATTGGAGACAGTGTCAATATTGCCGCTCGTTTGGAAAGCTGTAAGAAAGACAGTCAACCGAGTGACTGTCGCATCTTGATTGCTCACGAAACTCTCGTTTATCTCCAGGATGAGTTTCAGGTGGAAGCTTGGGGTGCACTGCAATTGAAGGGAAAACAGCACAAAGTTGATGTTTACCGGGTGCTGGGCCGTAAAGATTGAAAGTCACTTCATCAGTGTTCAGAGGTAACCGATTATGTTTTGGACAAAGTCTCGCACCACTCTTCTCACGTCCTGCATCGCGTTTTTGATGGGTCTGTTTCTGTCTGTGATGCCGATACAAGTGATAGCCCATCCCTCAAATCTACAAGGTTCAGGTCAATCGGAAAGCAGCCAATCTCCTGCTTGGTTAACGCTGCGTTTAAAGAATGAACGACGACCACTACCCGGCAGGAGAGAACCGGCGGCTGGGCGGGGTTGTGGGGCTAGTATACCCAACTTGCCACTCACGGCACTGAGTCCAGCCACAAATTTAGGCTTCACGGTTGCCGCTTATCCAAAATTCTTTTTCTATATTCCTCAAATGTCTGCAACAGGGGTGAAGTTTACTCTTCTGGAAGAAGATGACAATAAGGTTTATGAGAAAACGTTCCCTATTTCTCGCACCTCTGGTATTTTTAATCTTCCCCTTCCTGACAACAAAACGTTGCCCCCTCTAGTGGTAGGAAAAAACTATCATTGGTACTTTCAAATCACTTGCCCACAACTAGAGAGTGGAGATATTTATGTGGATGGATGGATTCAACGAGTCCCTCGAGGTCGCCAGAATCATCTGTGGTACGATACCCTTGCCACCCTGGGTGAGAAACGCCGCTTGAATCCGAATGATTCTGCGATCGCGGCAGCGTGGGAAAACTTCTTAAGGTCGGAGGGATTGGATAAACTAGCTCCCCAGCCTCTAATGGGGAGTTTAAAGGGTGAAAAGCCTTAAAGATTGGAGTGCGATCGCATTTTCCTTACGAGCCTGTTGTCGCTTTGCTGCCTGAGAGTGTAATCATTTGCGAAATGCGGTCTAGGAAAATGCGACCCGAACCAATGGGAGTAAAATCCTACCGGATGACCGCTTCTATCCTTATACTGATGCTGAGTCTCAAAATGTTATTGACCTTAAAAGAGACGACAGAATTAGAGGATTACCGATAGCAGAGGTGAAATGTGCCCAAACAAAACAAGAGCAACTATTTCTTTGATTTACGGGGTTGGATGCTTGGGTTTGTCGTACTCCTCAGTGTTTGTTCCTGGAGCGATCGCGCCGAGGCGGCTGAATGGGTCGTGCTGAAATACGGTTTTTTGCGAGGGAGATTATCGGTTCCTGAACTGACAACGTTCGTTAAGACGGGGGAACTTTCTCGATCACTGCGAGCTTATCTCAAGCTTGCCAAAAAAGAACCTACTGAGTTGCGGCGCACGCTGACGCAAGAGGTGAAAGTGAACCCGACGTTCTTATATCAAGTCCTCAAAACTCCAGTAGGAGATGTCATGCTCGATCAAGTCAGTCAGGTGGTTCATACCCCCTCCAATCGAGCCAACCGGGAGTCTTTACGGGGAGCTTTGGTGAGTTCTGCTTTACCCGATGGTAATATTACCTTAATTGAAACATTCCAAAATTACCCAACGCCAGAGGTTCATGTTGAGGGCGAACGACTGGCTGAGGTTATACAGAACATTAGCAAGGTTCTCGCACGCTTGCCACTGCCCCGCTCATGAGACAATGCCCTCTAGATCGATTTTGTTCTAATAAGCTAAAGTCTCTAAAGTTTCCCTCAAGTACCGCTGCACCCGGTTATCCAGGTTATAATCCTGAGATTGATCGACAATTCGATGTTCCATCTGCCATCGCTGAAACCCCGAACTGGTGGCGATTGCTTGTTTGAGGCTATCCCAAATTTGGCTGTCTGGAGGAAATTGACGGGATGTAGGAGTAGCTGAGCTTTCCATAAAATACCTTAAACACTCTACACGGCTTTGTCCAACAGCGCTGCTTGCGAAAGGAGCGCGATCAAATTCTAGGTTTTTGCTTTTCTTTCAGGATAACGTGGGTCTTTTATTCAGATTGTGCGATCGACAACAACTTAACGAATTGAGAATTGAACAGGGGGCATTTACAGATCAATAGACCTGCGTTGAATCTCGACAGGGCAAGGCTTCGACCAATCTACCAAGCTTTACCCAAGATTTTCTTGATCATTCCATTGATTATTTCTATGAGCCAATTCAGGAAGTAAAGACGCTTGAGTTTTTAGTTTTCCTTCCTGAGATTGAATCTCTCAATCAAGAAGTGCCGCAGGAGTCATATCATGTCCGGTTAAGCACCCATCGTTAGGATTGACGCGGGGACACAGGGACGCGGAGAGTTTTTATTATGGGTAATTAGACGGACATGATATCACTCTGGATCAACCGTCAACTCCGGTGAGGATGAAGGGGTAGAGACTAACTCGGTTGCAGCCTCTTTTGCCATGAAAGTCAAAATTTTATTCACTCGTATACCGGGGACTGTAAAGTCCTGCGGTATTTTCTCAACTGGGTAGGGAGTGGCGGCGGCAAACTCAGACTCGCTGGTCAGAAGGACTTGTACCACACCCAGCGGCACTTGTAAAAACAAATGACTGCCCAGAAAAGCCAATCCTGCGCCAATCAGTCCTATGAAATGCCAACGGGGTGCTAGTGGAGCGACAGCTGCCGCCATGGGAGCCACTCGGTAGATTTGCCACAGCACCCAGAGCAGGAAAACAGCCGCAGCAATCGTGATCACTCGATTAGTCTTAGTTTTGAACAAGCTTAAGAGGCGTCGCTGCTCCTGCGTCAGTTGCTCTGGTTTGAGGGCAAAGATCAGAATGCTGAAAATGTCGAAAGGTCGGGTCAATTGCATCCACAAAATCGGCCCAAGTCCAATCGCCCCCACGAAACAAAACTCTAGCCAGACTGGCAAGATGGGGTCACCGACAGCCAGCCCGAGCCAAACCAGTTCCAAGCTCAGAGGAACGGCGGCTAACCCAGCCAGATGAATCCACAAAAAAGGTTCAGTCCAGAAAGATCGCATAAGTTCGGTTTGGGTTGAAGGTTGGTGGAGATTGAAGGTTTGCCGATTAATTGGTTGCAGCCGATAGGGAGTGAACCTTCAACCGACAAACCTTCAACTTTTTAGGTAGCTGACAAAGTCCGACGTCGGCTTACCATCTTGAAGGTCTCAATGATGTCGCCTTCAGCCCAATCATTGAACTTATCGAGACCCACTCCGCATTCATAGCCAGCGCTGACTTCCTTGGCATCATCTTTCATCCGTTTGAGGGAATCCAGTATCCCTTCATGGATGACTTTGCTACCGCGACGGACTCGGATATTACAGTTACGAACGGCTTTGCCTGTCAATACATAGCAACCGGCAACCGCACCGCGTCCGACGGGGAAGACGGCTCGAACTTCAACTTGCCCGAGTGGCTCTTCGACCATTTCTGGCTCCAACAGACCTTCCATCGCCCCTTGAATATCATCAAGGAGTTTATAGATGATGTTGTATTCCCGGATATCGACTCCTTCTCGGTCAGCGGCATGTCGAGAACCATGAGCCAATGTAGTATTAAAGCCAATAATGACAGCGCCACTAGCCGCCGCTAAGTCAACATCTGTCTCGGTGACTTCGCCCGCTCCTGCCAGTAGGACTCGGATTTGTACTTCATTTTGTGGCAGTTGTCGGAGGGCACCGAGAATGGCTTCGACGGAGCCTTGAACGTCTGCTTTTAAAATCAAGTTGAGTTCTTTGAGTTCGCCTTCTTGAGCCTGAGCAGAGAGACTATTGAGGGTGACCCGACGTGACGCCATCACCTGTTGCAGGCGAGATTGCCGTTGCTCATCAGCTCTCTTGTTGGCGGTCGAACGGGCTTCTTTTTCACTGACAAAGACTTCAAACTCATCCCCAGCCGCAGGAACCTCATTCAATCCTAGGACTTCGACAGCAAAGGATGGCCCTGCGGCTTCAACGCGTGCCCCCCGATCGTCGATCATCGCTCGCACTTTACAGAAGACTGAGCCAGCCACAAGGGTATCCCCAACCCGCAGGGTGCCATTTTGTACCAACAGGGTAGCAACAGGCCCTCTGGTTTTATCCAAGTTCGCTTCGATCACGGTACCTCTGGCAGGTCGATTGGGGTTAGCGTGAAGGTCTTCTACTTCCGCGACCAACAGAATCATTTCCAGTAGCGTATCCAGGTTTTCTTTTTGGATAGCGCTGACAGGCACCATAATCGTGTCGCCGCCCCACTCTTCTGGCTGCAAACCTCGATCCGTTAATTCCTGCTTAACGCGGTCAGGCTGTGCTCCGGGTTTGTCAATTTTATTGATGGCAACAACAATGGGAACTTCGGCGGCTTGGGCGTGGCTAATGGCTTCAACAGTTTGAGGTTGGACACCATCGTCCGCTGCCACCACCAAAATAGCGATGTCAGTCACTCGTGCTCCACGCGCTCGCATGGCGGTGAAGGCTTCGTGCCCAGGAGTGTCGAGGAAGACTACCTGCTGAGTTTGACCCTCATGGTCAACATCAACATGGTAAGCGCCAATGTGCTGGGTAATTCCACCGGCTTCTCCCTGCGCCACTTTGGTTTCGCGGATCGCATCGAGCAGGGTGGTTTTTCCGTGATCGACGTGACCCATAATGGTGACGACGGGTGGACGCCGGTACAGGTTGTCTTCTTCACCCACCATTACTGTCCCTTTCCTGGCAGCAGGTTCTTCTTCTGTCGTCTGAACGGTCACTCCCAGTTCCTCTGCCACCAGGCTGGCTGTGGGGATGTCCAGAGTTTGGGTGATGCTCACTGCCATTCCTTTAAAGAACAGCTTTTTAATAATCTCTGTTTCAGCAATGCCCAAAGCGGTTGCCAGTTCTCGAATCGTCACAGAGCCAGTCAACTCGATTGTTTCTGGGCGTTCTGGAGCGGCTTTTTTATCCCGTTGGCGATCGCGAGCATCCGATTTGCTGTGGTCGCCGCTGCCCCTGACACCAGGCTTTCTTCTCTGGCTCGTCGTGGGCATGGTCGCCGACACCGGTTGTTTTTGCTGAGACTTGGGCTTGGCAGGACGAGCGATGGCCTGAGTGGCGATGACGGGTGCACCTAGCTCGGCTAGCTGATCTTCAAAATCTTCCTCATCATCTTCAAACAGTTCAGGTCGTCGCTTGAGTTTTGCACCCGCTTTGCCGGCCTTAGCCAGCTCTTGCGACTCATCATCTTCATCCACCCATTCTTTCTTCTTCGTCGGGGGTCGGGGAGGAGTCAGGCGTTTGGGTGCCTTCAGTTCCTTAATCTCTGATGAGATCCCTTCGATATCCTCGTCCGGCCCCGCAAAGTCATCGACTCCCAAGGTTGCCGCCACATCAGCGTCTTGACCTTCACGAGGGGGTTGGGGTCTTTTGGGCGGCCCGTAAAGTTTAGGCTGCACAGGAGCCACCGGAGCGGCACTCCGACGTGCTGGCGGTGAGGACTCAGTAGTAGTTGAGGATTGGTTGGAGCTAACGGGCTGACGTGGTGCGGGAGTTCCACTCGGCTTAGCAGGCGCAGGCTCTGAGCGCTCGCGTTTCAAAATCGGTCGCTCAACTTGTGTGAGCTGAGGATTTTTGGGCTGTGTTGGTCTGAGAGGGGGTCCGGCGAGTTGAGCTGGCTGGGCTTCAACTTCAACGTCTGCTGGCACTCTCTCTATCTCTTCTAACTCTGGCGATTCCTGCTTAATGATCGGCTCAGATGAACGTTCTGGCTGCTTAATGGCAGGTCGATTGAGCGTCGGCTTGGGGGGTGCCACTGATGGCCTGACGGGGGGTTGAGGAGGAACTCCCACTCGATTCTCCTCCTGTTGCGATCTAGGACTGGTAGGAGACTTCGGCTTGATTCCTACAATTTGCTGCCTGGGTTGACCCTTGGGACGGGTCGCAAATTTATGAGCTGGCGCTCCCGTACCTCCTTCTGTGGAGGCCGCACCGCCACGGCTTCTGACAGCCAATTTTTCTGAAGCCGCACGAATGCGTTCCGCCTCGGATTCCGTGATCGTACTACTGTGACTTTTAACCGCAATATTGAGGTCTTCACAGATGTCCAAAATGTGCTTATTGTCCAAATCCAATTCCCGTGATAATTCGTAAATTCTTACTTTGCCGTTGTTCATCCAGTATTTCCCCGTCGTAACTACCAGTTTTACACCATATCGACATGCTCGAATGACTGCTTGCTCATTTGTTTTGTGGCTAATGGGTGAAGTTGTTATCTTTTGTGAATGGGCTTCTAAATTCAGGGGTTAATCCTTAAGGCTGGAGAAGAGCTGATTGCCTCGAAGCCTATGGGATAGTGATCAAGCCGTTAAACCCTTCCTCTCTAATCTTGCACAAATCTTAAAAAAACTGATATCGCTTTTGTGTTATTTCCGTTTTAACTTGGCCTTCCTGACTTCAGTGGCTGATTCGGGTTGTACCTTACTCACCTCCAATCGAGACAACCCCAAAAAACAATGACTCTCTATACTATCCTAACGATTGTTCGATTCACTGAAAGCTTTGGACGGTGTCACTGGGCTATCTCCCCCTCTACTGGTTGATTGGGTGTTGCTGGCTTAGCGGCTAAACGCTGCCACAGCGTCTCATAAAGGTTGTCAGGTACCGAGGTGCGAAGACTCCGCCCCAATCGGTTTTTCTTTTGAGCCGCTGCCAGACAACTGGATTGAGGACACAGATAAGCAGAGCGCCCCATCCCCTCATCTAATTGTACCTGTCGCGATGGGTAGAGTCGGACAACGCGCCAGAACGCCTTTTTGGGAGCTACCTTGCGGCAGCTCAGACAACGACGATAGTTAGGCTCCATAGAATGGGTGAAAGGTTTTGTACTCCTTAAGGCAAACAAGTGTTGTTGTCGGTTGTAAACAGTTTAAGGCGTTTAACTGAACTTGCGCTCCCACAAGAGCGAGGCACGAAGCGCCCTCACCCGGAAAAGGCCAATGGAACACCCAACCCAATCCGTCTTCTACTCCTCTTCTTGATCAATCCGTTCATCCACTGGCTCTGAATCATTCAAATTCAGTGTTTCTACAGCTTCTTCCTCATCCTCCTCGTACATCTCATCAACATCAGGAGAACTGGCGATTAATGCCTCTATTTTGCGATGTTCCGCCTCGTAATCGTACTTAGCCACATCTTTAATATCAATCTTCCAGCCAGTGAGGCGAGCCGCG
>DATNQL010000422.1:0-1948 GCA_036704025.1 Stenomitos sp. | reverse complement strand
GCTACTCATTGACCCCATTGCCGAGTTTTTGCCCAAAGATCCCAGTGAGCGTATGGTTTTCATCCCCCACGAAACCTTATTCTTATTGCCGTTTCCAGCGCTTCAAGATGCTTCCGGTCAATACCTGATTCAAAAACATACTATCTTGACGGCTCCAGCCATTCAAATTCTCGACTTAACGCACCAACAACAGCAAAGTCGAGGCTCACAAACGACGGAATCGCTAGAGGGAAAGAATGCCCTCGTTGTCGGGAATCCCAAGATGCCTGCCGAGCTCGATCCCTTACCTGCTGCGGAACGGGAAGCCAGAGAAATTGCCCAGCTTTTGCATACTCAAGCCATCACTGGGGAGCAGGCAACCAAAATTAGTATCGTCAAACAAATGGCACAAGCGCGACTGATGCATTTCGCGACTCACGGCCTACTGGATGATATCAAGAAACTGGGCGTACCCGGTGCGATCGCACTTGCTCCCTCGCCCGGTGATGAAGGATACCTCACAGCGGGAGAACTTCTGAATTTAAAGCTCAATGCAGACTTAGTGGTTCTCAGTGCTTGCAACACGGGGCGAGGAAAAATCACGGGGGATGGTGTAATTGGGTTATCTCGCTCTTTGATTAGTGCCGGAACTCCGAGTGTGATTGTCTCCCTTTGGTCGGTTCCCGATGCACCCACGGCGCTATTGATGACCGAACTTTATCGCAATCTCAAGCAAAATCCTGACAAAGCCCAAGCCTTGCGGCAGGCGATGCTGACAACGATGAAACAACAACCCAATCCTTATAATTGGGCGGCGTTTACATTAGTGGGCGAAGCTGATTGAGCCGTTAACCGGCGAGGTTGGGATAGTATTCACTCGGCAAAGCTTGGAACGTCACTTGGGTCATAATCTCTTTCAGCAAACGGTCAGCCACATATTCCATCACGATCGGTTGCAAGGAAAAGCGGTCAAATCGTTGCTTAATTCCTATCACCTTAGTGACGAGACATCGGGCTTCCAGGGAGTCTAGGACTTCTAGCAGCGTTGGGGGTGACATGGGGGGAGATATCTGCGTTTGCAGTTCTGAAAATGAAGCGGGTTCACGATTCAGGGCTAGCCATTTAATCATCTCTTTTTCTGTGTCAGACAAACGATTAAAGTGTTGTTCTAAAAGGTTGAGACAGTCGCCAAAAACAAAGGTGTTTTGGTGCAAAAAGTCAGGAATACTACCCGCAAATACTTTTTGAATGGTTCTAGCTACCATTTTCAACACTAAGGGGTTACCTGCATAGCCATCAATTAATTGGTGCCAGTGAGCGGTTGACCCCTGAAAGTGACCTTTGCGTTTTAAGATTTGCTGTATATCTTGCAGTTGCAATCCCTTGAGTGGCAAGACTCGAACGGGCAGTGATTCTCCTTCGAGTAGAGCAATTTCTTTGGGTTGCTCCCGACTCGTCAACACTAAGCAGCTTTGATGAGGGGATTCTCCGATTCGGTGAAAGAATTGACTATACTCTTGGTAGTTTTTACAGCCGCATTCAGCCTGATCGCTACAGGTTGTTACTCGTCCAGCACAACTTTTCACAACGGTTTCGGCTTGATCTAAGACTAATAAACAGCGATGAAGTTGTAAGTAACGAATTAATCGCGAGATTCTGTGATGTATACTTTCTGGTAAGTCCGTGTCCTGCCCATTTGATAGGAACGCAATGAGTTCTGCTAAGAGGTCTTTGAGTGGGAGAGCAGGCAGAAGCGATCGCCAAATCACAAACTCGAAGTGATGCTGAATGTGTTGGGTTAGCTTCACCGATAGGCAAGTTTTGCCCATACCGCCGAGGCTTAATAAGGTAACCAGACGGCAGCGATCGTTTACAATCCAGTCTTGGAGCGTTGCCAGTTCCTCTGTGCGCCCGTAAAACAAGGAGACATCGGGAGCTTCACCCCAATCGATACAATTATCAACGGTCA
>DATNQL010000421.1:0-3683 GCA_036704025.1 Stenomitos sp. | reverse complement strand
CGAGTGAGTACAACGTGGTAAATGCTGCCTCACCCTCAAGTGATAACGGAGCAAGCGTCTACTTAATGGGGACGCTTTTTTAATTGTTTTGAATGGTATTTTTAAGCCTAAAAACAACAACAACACTCAAACTTGAATACTAAGTGATTTCCTCTCTTCAGCAATTTTAAATAGAGTTGCACTGAATAACATTGTCAAGTGCATCGCTCTCCATTCACTAACTTAGGAAATATTAGCGTTCCGTTGAGTGTTGATGTTGCTTTTTGATGAGACAGACTTTAGGTTAAACAGCGTTTTTTACTCCTTTAATCTAATGTGGACTGCGCTGTAGTATCTGTCAGAGAAGCTTTTCAGCTTCAATTACTAATTTACCATTCCCAATCAAAAGCAGCAGCAAATGACATGTAAGTTTACTTTTAAAGGGGAATAAGCTGATGTGCAGCTAAATTGCCATAGCGAAATTGTCATAAGGGGTGTGGGGTGTGGGGTGTAGGGTGTGGAAATAGGCTTTCTTAAATGTGTCACAGCTTATTAAGCTATGTTCGATTGAACGGACAGAACCCGAATGGGTAAAAGACCTATCACACAAGGCATTTCCCCTCTTAAAAGCTCTTTATTAACGGCTTATGACTGGATTAATATTGCGTAATAAATTTCAACCCCAAGCATGTCCGTAACACGTTCCTATAACGTGCCCGAATTAGAAAAGGAGTAGGGCACATTCTGACGTACCCTACTGGCGTTCATCGCTTCAGCGTGCTGATGAATTCATGGGAAGTTCTGCTGTCTGATGATCCAAATAGTTATACACAATCTGGGAAACTTGACGGATAAAATCTCGCCCTCGGACATCTTTATAGGGGCGTCTGACGAAAATCCCAGCCAGATAGCGCTTGCCATTGGGCATCTCAATCATGCCCGCATCCCCGATCAGAAAACCGATGTCTCCAGTTTTATGAGCAATCTCAGCACCAGGAGCCAAACCGGCAGGTAGCAGCGTTCTCGTTTTGGTATTGCGTAATATTTCTAAAGCCTGCTCTCGGCTGGAGGGAGCCAGTAACTTCTGATTCGCAACCAGTGTCAATAATCGCACTAAGTCCTTAGGGCTGGTGGTATTAGTCCCTTTAAAATCACCCAGCATATTACGGATGACCGTGTCCTTCAGTCCCCAACTCTGGAAACGCTGATTCAGCCTTGCTCTTCCGCCTAAGCGATCGATGATCATATTGGTAGCGGTATTATCGCTAATTGTAATCATCTTGGTTACCGTCTCTCGGATACTATACTTAGTCCCTGCCCTTTGGTATTGCATCGTTCCAGAGCCGTTGGTCATTAAGTCCCGTCGCATGACGAGGGTTTCGTTCAGGCTGACTTTCCCCGCGTCTAAATCCTGGAAAAAGGCGATGAGGATAGGTAACTTAATAGTGCTGGCGGCGGGAAAAACGCGACTACCACTGATGTCCAAATAGTTCCCTGTATCCAAATCCAGGAAAAACATACCCGTCTGGAGAAAACTATAACGAGCCATCAACGCTTTAATTTGAGGCTCCAGTCCTGGCATTTCTTTCCCTAAAGAAACCACTCCGGCAAACCGTGAGGCAGGCGCTGGGGGTACAGCAATCACCTGTTGAGTTTGACCGATGGGTTCTGTTGAGCCAAATTGAGCCGGGTTATTCGCAGGCAGCCGCTCAGGAGTCGGTAACTGAAGCACCCAACGCGAGGAGGAATCTGCACGAACCTGGACTTTTTTGGGGTCTAAGGTATAGCCGGGAGCTAATTCAACCACCATTCGGGTTGTTTGGGGGTCAACTTGCCCTACCCGTATCTCCTGAATCAACGGATCTATCCGCTGATTGGTTTGAGAGCGTTTGAGGGTAATGTTGGGCAGATCAATCACGAGACGAGTTGGGTTCGTCATCAGAAAGACTCTCGGTTGTACCCCCTCATCCGTCGTCAAGTTGAGTTGACGAAGATTGCCATTGAAGTTCCAAGATTCTAAGCTACCAGCTTGAGCAGGAGCGCCCAGTAAAAAAGCGCCCATTAAGCCGGGTAGGAGCCAGCGTACTTTCACCAATATTGTTCCTTATTCCTGGGTCTGGGTTCTATCAGTCAAGATGTTGATTACCAAGAATACGATCTTGACCGATTAAAGATTATTACTCAGATGAGAATCTTTCTGAAAGGTTTCTTACAGTTGTGACCCACTTCACTCAGGACTTTCCTGGAATTTTCCAGGAGGTGAGAGACTTGGAGAATAATTAATCAGATTATGTTATCAAAATAATTAAAAAGGACATTGAGACTTTATTGTATGTCTGACCTGTAGAAGCTCTCTTCAGGAATCAGCCGCTACATGACTAGAAATCCACTGCAAATAAGGCTCCGAACCCGCCAGAATAGGTAATGCAATAATTTCGGGGACTTCGTAAGAATGCAATTCTCGAATTTTGTTCTCTAATAGAGAGAATTGCGCTAATTGGGTTTTAATCACCATTTGCCACTCTTGTTCGTCCATCACTTGACCTTGCCAGGTATAGATGGAATGCACGGGCATGAGAGTAACACAAGCGGCTAGTTTAGCTTCAATTAAAGCTTGTGCGATCGCTTTTCCTTCTTCCTGAGAAGATGTGGTTACGAATACAACACCATAGCCGGTTGCGGCAGAATTGCTCTCCATGCTTTGCCACCCAATTCTGAAACATTCAGGATTGTATCAGGCTTTGGTCTTCCATCAGCGAGTATTCGGAAGCTTGATGGTTATTGACGCCACGGGATTGAATACAGCGGATGATGTCGTGTTCGTACCAGTGAGAGACGGGATCTTGTAACGGATTAAAGCCGGCTCTTTTACAAATCCAGCCGACTTGCTGTTTACGCCATCGGCTGACCCAAGGATAGGTAATTTCCCAAGTAAAATGAGTCTTGAGTTCTGTAAAAATCAATCCTGTCTCTAATTGCATGATTTTCAACGGTGTTCTCTGGTTGCAATCAGATTGTAGGGAAGTGGGTAGAAAATATTAATCAGCCTTTGGATACACCGCTTAATGATCAATGGAGTCAGATGTCTCTTCCTATACAGACCCTGGTGATATTCAACCAACGGTCTCGTCGTACCGATAGCTTTTAGGGGTGAGCACAGGGAGCGATACTCCCTAGATCGGTGATCCAGACAACATCAATAAAAACGCCTCAGGCAAGGTAAGGCTGACCAAGACCTGAAGCGAATTCATAAATACAGGAATAGTTCAAATACGAATTATAAAAATAGAAAGTGAAGAAGTTCTGAAGATTAACGTCACTTCTCGCTCTCCCCAAAAAATCGCCTCAGTCCAATTGAAGAATCGAAAACTGAGGCGATGACACTAGCTCATGAAAAGTAAGACAAGTACTATAAAGGGTAAAAATGAAGAAGTTCTGAAGAGCGGCTGTCTCTTGCTTGCCACTTCAGCTTTCTCAGTGATTTACCTATCAGTATTTGAAGCTAGTTATAAAAAAGCCTCAGACCAGGACAAGACTGACCAGGAGCTGAGGCAGAAATGAAAATCACGAATAGTTCAACAGAAAGTATAAAAACTAAAAGTGAAGAACTTCTGAAGGTTGGCGAGTGCTACAGGCTCAAGCACCTCTGATATCATGTCCGTCTAATTACCCAATTACCCATAATAAAAATCTCTGTGCATCTC
>DATNQL010000420.1:0-10302 GCA_036704025.1 Stenomitos sp. | reverse complement strand
GCCACATTCCCTGTGGCAAAATAGGCGGCAGAAAAATCCGTTATTTTGTAGGGTTCCGATGTGGGATTGTCGAAATTACAGGTATTAATCACCCAGCCATAGGTGAAGCAGCGAGGCTCCTCTGGAGCCGCTCCGCTAACGCTCCCTAGTTGTTGCTCTCCCTTTACCAACGCATCGGCATGAGCCTGAAGGAACTGTTCCGTGACAACTAGATCACTATCAATAAAGATAATAGTGTCACCTTTTGCCTGCTCTACCCCCAAATTCCTAGCAGCGGCTGGCCCTTTGTGGTCTTGTGCATATGCTCGAACATGGGGAAACTCGCTTTTGTGCGACTCTAGCCACTCTAAGGTTCCATCCGTTGAGCCATCATCCACCAGGACAACTTCATAGCCTTCAACAACACTACCATCGCTGAGTTGCTGGTGTTCTATCGCTCTCAGGCATTTTTCGAGGATAGGTTTGCGATTGTATGTGGGAATGACGACGCTGAAAAACAAGGGAGCCTCTTACCGCAGAATCGGGTTAATTCCTACAGCCTATCAGGTGTTTGGGCAAGAAAGTTGGTATTGGTGGACTCCAGGCAAGGGTGTCACACACGCAAGCTGATTGGCTGAAGTCCTCTAAGCTAGGTGATCTAACGGCTAACTTTCCAATCGTTCAATCAGCGAATCGGCAATTCTCACCGCGCTTTCGGCTAATAATCCAGGAATTCGTTCATAGTCGCCACGAGTCTCTTTGAGGAGTAGTTTCATGGTGTATTGATTGTTTAAAAGCCCTTGTAATGCCAAAGACGCGAAATACTCCCGCTTGGTTAGGGCTGGTATTGGTTCTGGTTGTGTCATAGATTCAATACTGGTTTACTCACCGTTGTTGTCTCGAAGTAGCTGATATTATGCAAATTGACTGGCAAACCGCCAAAACCTACGAAGATATCCTATACCACAAAACTGACGGTATTGCCAAAATTACGATTAATCGTCCCCACAAACGTAATGCCTTTCGCCCCAAAACCGTCTTTGAACTCTATGATGCCTTCTGTGATGCTCGTGAAGACTCCACGATTGGTGTGGTTCTTTTCACCGGTGCTGGGCCTCATACCGATGGGAAATATGCCTTTTGTTCTGGTGGTGACCAATCTGTGCGAGGCAAGGCGGGGTATGTGGACGATGAAGGCGTTCCCCGTTTAAATGTCCTCGATTTACAACGCCTGATTCGCTCTATGCCCAAGGTCGTCATTGCCTTAGTGGCTGGATATGCGATCGGGGGGGGGCACGTTTTACACCTGATCTGTGACCTTAGTATTGCGGCTGATAATGCGATTTTCGGTCAAACTGGACCCAAAGTCGGTAGCTTCGATGGTGGATTTGGCGCTAGCTATCTTGCCAGAGTTGTGGGACAAAAAAAAGCACGAGAAATTTGGTTCCTCTGTCGCCAGTACACAGCCTCTCAGGCATTGGAAATGGGTCTAGTGAACTGTGTTGTGCCTGTTACTCAGCTAGAAGCGGAGGGTGTGCAGTGGGCGAATGAGATTTTAGCCCATAGTCCGATCGCGATCCGTTGCTTAAAAGCAGCATTTAATGCGGACTGTGACGGACAAGCCGGTCTGCAAGAACTGGCCGGCAATGCCACATTACTCTATTACATGACGGAGGAAGGGGCAGAAGGGAAACAAGCCTTTCTGGAAAAGCGATCGCCCAATTTTCGTCAATACCCTTGGTTACCATAACCCATCCCTACGTCCTACCCTCAGGCGTTAGAGCAACAGATTCTCAACCTGAGTTCGGTACAATACTCCCCATGAGCTAGCGCTCACAACAAACAATGAAAATCTCTCTACCCCATTACCCATTACCCATTTTCAAGACAGAGGTTTCTCTACGGTTTTAGGCTCTTCTGTCGCTCAGGAGAATCCAAGCTGGCAGCTTATATCGAACTCAGGTCGGATTCTTTCATCCTTCTTTAAAGGCATAGTGTTGCAAAAGAAAGATTTTGCCACTCTTTTAACATTGCAACATGTACCTTAAAAAATCTTTCGTTGCTTAAAACAGTTTGGGTTCTGTACCCGTTGAGTCCCTTGACATCAACAATCTTGGGCTTGACTGGCAAAGTGAGATGGCATCTTTAGCTCTTCAACCGAAAAGGCTTATGCAAAAGTTGTACCGACCAAACTCATAAATTTTTTGTTGATTTTTGGCATGAATTTTCTCAAACATTTTATTTCTGATGACCCAAATCAACTCCTGCCAGACTGATATTCGAGGTAATCCTGACCAAGAATCAAGCAATTTCTGCAAGTACGGGTCTAGCTTTCAATGCTTCATCTGGCGAGAGACCACTGTCTTCGGGGAGGTTTTGAGCTGAGACAGTCAATGAACAATTAACAGCCAAGCTTTCTTTGATCCCCAAAGGGTCATGCCGCCAAATGGCTTCGATTCTCCCCCAAGCGGGTTCAAAAGGCGAGATCGCTAAAGAACAAGCTTTCCAGCTCCCTCTGACGGGTACGCTGAGTTGCTGACACATCCCTCCACGACGTCCCTCTGGTTGGTAATAGCGACAGCACCGACAAGCAGAGGTGGCAAAATTTAAAGTCGTCATTGGATTTTTATTGATAGCGAATTTTATTTCTTCTTACCCCTTAATTTTCCGATCCCCGATTCAGGTATATTAACGATGGCAAGCTGTGAGCCAGTCTAGGTTAGAGCAATTCTTCAAGTAACTGAGAGTTTTAGATTTTCTTTAGTATCTTGTTATATATAGAAATATATAAAGTTAAGAACTTTAACAAAAGCAAAATATTTCTGAGAAAATGTACTGATTTCCGTTAAAACCGTACAGGGATCAAGCCTAACATCAAGATAGAAGCAAGCCTAGATATAAAATTGACAGAAGGAATAATCGCCTAAACCGTCGGCTCAGGTAACCATCCTTAAAGGAATTAGTAATACTTAAGAGGGATGACAGTAACCTATATCTTTAATCACTCATTGGGTATTATGGGAATTTTTCAAGGCACGTAGAGCTTAGAAGCTCACCTGAGATAGGTCTAGAGTATTCCATGCCTATCGAGCAATGAAGTGTTTAACAATACCTCTTCAAGCAGATGACATATAAATGTATTGGGTGTACAAAGTTGGGGTTACAGTCGGATCAAACTGAATTCTGAAACCCCTGAAGGGCAAGGCTTTGAGAATCTAAAATCCTTGCATCTCAAATCCCAAATGGTATACCCTGGTGGCTTCCACTGCCTCAACCCATATGGGCTAAGTCTTGCCGCGGCTCTTGTCCTAGCCTCAGTGGCTGATTGTGAACCGAACCTAATATATGATCGAGAGATTTACGCAACTCATCTGTTTATCCCAACCCTATGGGCTGCTTAAGGGCAAGCCTCCACAGGGGAACACCTCTCTGGCAGAATCCTTTTTCTCAATCAACAGCTAGATAAACCATAGATGCAGAATCTGCTCTTGCTGTATCTGCGCCAAACTCAAAAGCTTGTAATAAACTGACAGCGAGAGTCATACATCGAAAGCTCTATACAGGCCCTTGTATTCCAAACACTCACTCCCAAGCCTTCCTTATGAGCCAGAACACGACCATTGAATCCACCACTCCCACCTTATCCAACCCATCAATCCATCCCGTTTTGCAGGCGGCTTTGGGTAGCATCGATGTGCAGTTAGAAGAAGAGTTAGCTCGCTACCGACGCCAACGCGCAGGACGACCGGTCATGTCACCGAGTGGTCTCGGTCGTCACCAGAACCGTAAACCGCTTGATTTAATCGCGGTTGATCAAGGAGCGAAGAAACCTCGACGACCCGCCTTGGGGATGAGTACCGCTCCCCAGATTTCATTTCCTTTAGCGATGGTGAACCCTTCGCAGGCGACGACATCGCCTGATGAGACAAGTCGCGAACCCATGGAGCAAGAGTCTTCATTCTCCGCGCTTAGTGAGTCGGCAGCCCCGTTGATGGCTACGTCGGGGACTAACACAGACGCTTGGGATGTCGCCGAAGATGAGACGGTTCATTTGATTCCTGCGGAAAAACCAGCAGAGGGAACAGGAGGTTTGGTGCCACTAGAGGCAGCCCAATCGCAACCAGAAGATTATCTGGAATCCTCAGAAAAATTGCTGCGGAGTTTGGATCAACCAGAAAGTCCTCCTCGGTCACGCAAGCGTTTGCTCGATAGAATTCTCACTCCCCTCGGTGTCGGCTCTATCTTACTATTGCTGCTGTCTGGGGCGACTCTGGCCTATATCTTGAAGAATCCATCCACACTGAGTGCCCTAAAACCTAACCGATGGTTAAGCTCCAAGACAACGACCACGGCTCAAAAACCAACGGAATCGACTGCTGCGAAAACGACTCCATCCGAGAAGTCACAAACCATCAAAGGACCCAATCTTGCCACTGAGGAATTTCCAGAAGTGAGTTTAGATACCTTGAGTCACTTGGAACCTAGTCTGACACCGACTCAGCCAGTCGTCCCTTCACAACCCGAAGGGCCTGACTCTGGGGTGACAGAGCAAGCGCCGCCAGTGATTCCTAACTCAGCCCTGCCTGGAAGCTCCTCTGATATATCTTCGGCACTTCTGCCCTCTCCGGGACAACCAGAAACAATGCCGTCTACGGTGGCTCCCCTAGCTCCCTTACCTGCACTACCGACAGTCGCACCCAAGAACCCGTCCAATTTATCTTCGGTTAAATCCAAACCCTCACTGGCACCGACCACACCCGCCACCAAACAGAATTCCAAAGCGTCTTCTGGGGCAACACAACCAGCCGCTAGTCCTGCCTCCGCTAAGGGAACTTTTTATTATGTTTTGATGAACTACGGGAGCGATCGCGACCTAGCACAAGCCAAAACCATTGTTCCTGATGCCTATGTAGAACGCTTCCCAGAAGGTCAAAAAATTTATATGGGAGCATTCAAACGCGAGTCTCAGGCGAAAACGTTACTGGATACCCTCAAGAAACAGGGGATTAATGCCTCGATCTATCATCCTTAATGCCGCTCTCAACCTAAAATCTAAAATCGGGTCTTGACTGTGAGATACCATAATGTTACTAAATCCCCCGACCCGTGATAATGGAGATCTGCTATGGGATTGATTGATCGCATCCTGCGCGTGATTCGCGCCAACCTCAACAGCCTGATCGGGCAAGCCGAAGACCCAGAAAAAGTTCTGGAACAAGCTGTTGAGGAGATGCAGCAGGATTTGATTCAGCTACGGCAAGCTGTAGCACAGGCGATCGCGACCCAAAAACGTACCGAACGACAAGCGGCTCAGGCTGAAACCACGGCTCAAGAGTGGTACAATCGCGCCCAATTAGCTCTGGCGAACGGAGATGACAATCTGGCACGAGAAGCTCTAACGCGGCGAAAATCTTATCAGGAGACGGCTAAAGCCATGCGCTCCCAACTGACGCAGCAAAGTTCTGTAGTCAGCAAGCTCAAAGAAAACATGCGGGCGCTAGAAAGTAAAATCTCAGAAGCCAAAACCAAAAAAGACTTGTATATTGCTAGAGCTCGCTCCGCTCAGGCGTCTCAAAAAATTAATGAGATGCTGGGCAATATGGGGACGGGCACGGCGCTCACTGCCTTTGAGCGCATGGAAGAAAAAGTCATGCAGCTTGAAGCCCAGTCCGAAGCCATCGCTGAATTGGGAAGTGGTGATTTGGAAAAGAGATTTGCCTCTTTAGAAGGGGGTAATGAAGTAGATAGCGAGTTGGCGGCGATGAAGGCGAACTTAATGACTGGCACTGAATCTGCCAAATTACCGTCTGCTCAGACAGCATCAGCTCAAAATCCAGAAGTTGAAGCCGAGTTGCAAAAACGGCGCTCTGAAATAGAAGGTTCTTGAGTGAAGAGGAGGGAGAGATAGGTCCCCGGTTGGTTGTTGAATTTCGAGATTGGAGTACAGAATTTAGTCCACTCTCTTGTGTGGCTGCTGTTGACAAAATCCTGATTCATCTTGTTCTACTCCCCTACATCCTGCCCCACTCCCCCAGTTGTTGAGCCAAGAAAGTCAGTAATGCTTCTTCTCATCGTTAACCATTGGAGAACCGAGCGATGAGCTAGCGCTTTTGGGCTGGAAGTTTTTACACTGGATTAAAGCGTCTTGTCTCAAGGGCTTGAGCCGATGTGTTTTGAGTGACTTCAAAGTTGTGCTTGATGACTAGAGATGGGATAGCCTTCATGACTCAAACCGCAACGCATCAGCAGTCGTCTGATAGCGTGGAGTCTGCGTTACAACTACTTTATACGTTCCAAGAGGATAGACAGCGTCATGGGATTATTTGATCGCCTTAGCAGAGTCGTCAGAGCAAATCTGAACGATATGGTGAGCAAGGCTGAAGATCCAGAAAAGATTCTGGAGCAAGCCATTATTGATATGCAAGAAGACCTAATCCAACTGCGCCAAGCCGTTGCTAGGGCTATTGCCACTCAAAAACGCACTGAGCAACAATACAACAAAAACCAATCCGAAGCCAACAACTGGCAGAACCGCGCCCAACTCGCGCTCAGCAAAGGGGATGAGAACCTAGCGCGGGAGGCACTTCTGCGTAAGAAGGCTGTTGCTGAAGCGGCGGCTACTCAAAAAACCATGCTGGATCAGCAGACGACTCAGGTGGATAGCCTCAAGAAAAACCTGATTGCTTTGGAAAGTAAAATCTCCGAAGCTAAGACCAAGAAGGATATGCTCAAGTCCCGTGCAGCGGCGGCGAAAGCCAACGAGCAGTTACAAGGTACAATTGGTCGCTTGGGTACCGGCTCAGCCATGGCGGCTTTTGAGCGGATGGAAGACAAAGTGTTGGAGCTAGAAGCTCGTTCTCAGGCAGGCTATGAACTGGCAGGTAATAACTTAGAAGCTCAATTTGCCCAGCTCGAAGGCGGCAGCGACGTTGATGATGAGTTGGCGCAGATGAAAGCCCAGTTGACTGGAGGTTCTGTTTCACAGCAAGCACTACCCGCCTCTGAGGAAAAAGCCTCTCCCTCGTCTAATTCAGCCGTTGATGCTGAATTGGAAGCTCTGCGAAAGCAAATCGACAATTTATAAGTGTCGGCAAGCTTTTGACCATACCATCTGCGAGCAAAGACCTTGATAGGCGACTCAACCTTAATTCCACTGACTTTAAGGGTGGCGTGGATGCAGAGAGTCTATCCAGGTCTTAATTATTTTTGAGCCGATGGGTAGCTGTGTGAAGCAGGAATAAGCTGATGTGCAGCTAAAATGCCATAGCGAAATTGTCATAAAGGGTGTGGGGTGTGGGGTGTAGGGTGTGGAAATAGGTTTTCTTAAATGCGTCACAGCTTATCACTGAATACAGTCGCACAGCCCGATGACTCACGAGACTTGATAAGTCTATAGCTGGTTAAGGATAATAACTGCTCCTACCGCCAAAGGCTTAGACTGATTTACTGTATTAAATGTAAAGTTACAGGCAAACTTGCTCGCTTGCCCATCCGGGTTAATTTTTCCACCAGATAATTTGCTCAGTGAGCGAAATAGAAACAGTTGTATTGATGGAGGATTTTGTGAGTAACGCGATTACAATTACGGATTCCGAGTTTGAAACCGAAGTTTTAAAAGCCGAGCAACCTGTACTGGTTTATTTGTGGGCGTCTTGGTGTGGCCCTTGCCGCTTGGTTTCGCCATCCGTGGACTGGGTGGCTGATACTTATAGCGATCGCCTGAAGGTCTTCAAGATGGAGGTCGATCCCAATCCTGACACGGTGAAGAAGTACCAGGTGGAAGGCGTCCCCACTCTCATCATCTTTAAGAACGGTGAGATTGCTCAATCCCATGAAGGTGCCATGAGCAAACAGAAATTAGTCAGCTTGATAGACAATCATTTATCCCCCGCTTCTTAGCAAAAACTCAACCCCCTTTATTCAAGAAGGCAGGAGGCAGAAGACAGTTCGCGTAGCGTTCTCTGTAGGAGTAGGTAGAAGGCAAGAAAGTTTGTACAGTAAACTTTTTAACCTTTTTCAACTGGATCATTATTTCTGCCATGCTGCACTACTGATTCGGTGTTGGTTGTGGGTTGTTGAGAATCCTTCAAAAAACAACAAGCAACAAAAAAGATGCAGTTTGCCAAGCGTTTACAACCCCTGCAAGCCAATGTGTTTGCGGATATGGATCAGGCGAAAGCCAAAGCCAAAGCCTCTGGACAGAACATTATTGACCTCTCCTTAGGGTCTTCTGACCTTCCGGCATCAGAACACGTCCTAGCGGCAATTCAAGAGTCTTTGTCAGACAACAGTACTCACGGCTACTTGCTATTTCATGGCACTCAAGCCTTTCGTCAGGCAGCCGCTGATTGGTACACTCAACGATTTGGCATCTCTGTTGACCCAGAAACGGAGGTGCTTCCCCTGATTGGTTCTCAAGAAGGTACGGCTCATTTACCCCTAGCTGTCCTGAATCCAGGGGACTTTGCCCTGCTATTAGACCCAGGTTATCCCTCTCATGCGGGTGGTGTTTATCTGGCGAGTGGTCAGATCTATACTATGCCCATCCTGGCAGAAAATCACTTCTTACCCGTATTGGAAGACATTCCCACACCTGTACTGGCTCAAGCCCGGATGATGGTGCTGAGCTATCCTCATAATCCTACGACGGCGATCGCGCCCTTGTCGTTTTTCCAAAAGGCCGTGGCGTTTTGCCGTGAACATGAGTTAGTCTTGGTTCACGATTTTCCCTATGCAGATTTAGTCTTTGCAGAAGACGCCGGAGAAACGCCTAATCCAAAATCCCTGGCTCCTTCAATTTTGCAAGCCGACCCGGAGAAGGACGTTTCAATCGAGTTTTTTACATTTTCCAAGTCTTATAATATGGGCGGATTTCGCATCGGTTACGCGATCGGTAATGCTCAGCTCATTCGAGCATTGCGGCAAGTGAAAGCTGCGGTTGATTTCAATCAATATCGTGGGATTTTGAATGGGGCGATCGCCGCTTTACAAGGGCCTCAAGATAGCGTCCATCAATCCGTAGAAATTTTTCGACAACGACGAGATGCATTTGTAAAAGCCTTACACCAAATCGGTTGGCAGGTTCCTACCCCAAACGCAACCATGTATATTTGGGCGAAGTTGCCAGAGCCTTGGACAAATGATTCGGTAAAATTCTGTACCCAACTCGTAGAAAAAACAGGCGTGGCGGCTTCACCGGGAGCGGGTTTTGGCAAAGCTGGCGAAGGATATGTTCGGTTTGCGTTGGTTCATGAACCTGCCATTCTAGAAGCGGCGGTGGAACGAATGGCTGGATTTTTGCGATCGCGAAGCGCTGCTGCGTTGGCGGAGCATGGTGCGTAAGCCGCAAAGCGCAGATCGTAACCCTCTTGAAAGCCCCACAAAAAGTTAAATGTCTTCCTGACTTTATGGAAGCTTTATATCACATCCGCTAGACTCACCCTATTCTTGTAAGGGAACTCAGCAATTAGGCTCTATTGGAACTCGACATGTCAGGTTTTGTAACAACCTCAAACCAAGGCTTAGGATTTGAGGATGATTGACATATCTGAACATCGCTGTACTTCTTTTGGCCTGCTTGCTGAGGCACTCAGAACCTACACTCAGAACCTACACAAAAATAGGGGTAGCAACCATGACGGAATCCTGGAGCGATACAGTTACCACAACTTACGAAGGACAAGCCTGTGTTCCTTGTTCATCCGTTGGTGAAGTTCCAACTTTAGCTAATTTCACAGCTATCGGCTATGCCGGAATGATTTCTGCTACGGTCAACGTTAACCCATTGATAACTGGGATAGTTGGAAATTATCTAAACGTAGAATTACCACTTGGGGTAAGCGTTAATCGGGATTTTCAAGGCTATCTCCCTATTCCCAGTGATCTAACCCAATTGCCAGCAGGTGATATCTCTGATGGTGATATCACCATAGATTTACCCTTAATTAGTAATGTTTTCGGACTCAATCCTGATACTTCTGTCCTGGATTTATTAGGAAATTTTGGTATTACTGTCCCCAATTCTGTTTTGGCAATTTTCGATGCTTTAGAGATTACAGATGCCAATTCTGCCATTGAAGTTGTCGATAATTTATTTGATGTTGAGTTGGCAGGCAGTGGCACCCTCGCTTCGGTGACAGGAGCCACTAACTTTAACTTTGAATATCTGGGTGAGGAAAATACTTTCCTGATTGATGGGTTTGATCCTACGGTGGTAGCAGGAAGCTTGGTAGGGGCGTCTACCATCACAGCAGAGGGCGATTTTAGTGTAGATTTAGTCATCAGTGAGTTTGTCAACCTCACTAAGCTCTTGGGAATAGACCT
>DATNQL010000419.1:0-4463 GCA_036704025.1 Stenomitos sp. | reverse complement strand
TCTCGACAAATATTCCACCGCCCAATCGATTGAAGATAAAACCACCCTCCGCCTCCACTACGCCCTCGCCCCCAACGACTTGCGGGTAGACCGAGAAACCCTAGAGAAGGAATTCCTCAACCTCAAAGAAGCCGAAGGCATCAGCGACCCCGCCGAATTAGACCGTATTCTCAGGAAAGCCGTCAAACTCAAAGAACTCCTTAAATCAGACAAACGCATCGACAAAATCGCCGAAGCCGTTGCCCAACACTTCCGGGAAAACGTCGAACCCTTGGGCTTCAAAGCCTTTCTCGTCGCCGTAGACCGGGAAGCCTGCGCCCTCTACAAACAAACCCTCGACAAATACCTACCCCCCGAATATTCCCGCGTCGTCTATTCCCCCAGTAACAGCGACAGCGAAACCCTCAAACAATATCACCTGAGTGAGGCACAAGAGAAGCAAGTCCGCAAAGCCTTCGCCTCCAAGTGCGTCGTCTCCGCCCCCCTGCAACCCTCGGCTGAAGCTTTAATCTTCATCGAATCCCGCCCCGACGATTTTGTCTACGACGAGACACAAGGCACCCTCATCGTCACGGGCTACTTTTCCGAATCTGACCGCCAAACCCTAGAACGCCTCTGCCCCGAACCCAAATCAGCCGCCGCCATTCGGGACTTATACGAAGACTATACCAAGCGCTTGCCCAAGATTCTCATCGTCACCGAGAAGCTGCTGACAGGCTTTGATGCACCGATACTTTACTGTATGTATCTCGACAAACCCATGCGAGACCACGTACTGTTACAGGCAATCGCCCGTGTCAACCGCCCCTATGAAGATGAGGACGGACTCAACAAACCCTATGGCTTCGTCCTGGATTTCGTCGGCATTTTTGAACAACTGGAAAAAGCCCTCGCCTTCGACTCCGATGAAGTCAACGCTGTCATCAAAAACGTGGAAGTCCTCGAACGCCTGTTCGCCACCCTGATGACCGAAACTGCCCCGCAATACTTACCTCTAACCCAAGGATTCGATGACAAGGCAAAAGAAACTGCGATTGAAGCCTTGTCCGAGAAAGAAACCAGAGAGGAGTTCTTCAAATTCTTCCGCCAACTCCAAACCCTCTACGATGTCCTCTCCCCCAACCCTCGCCTGCAACCCTACCTCAACGATTATCAGGCACTCGTCAAACTCTACAGCCTCATCCGCAACGCCTACACCACCCGTCCCTACGTCGATAAAGAAATCACCACCAAGACGAAGGAATTAGTCCGACAAAACACCGACATCTACAACCTAGAACTCCCAGACGCGATTCAAAGCCTCGGTGCAGCAGAACTCGAACACCTCAAACAAAGCGACACCTCGGATACCGTCAAAGTTCTGAACCTGCGAAAAATGCTAGCCACCGTCGTCCGCGAAGAAAGTGCCGCCAAACCCTTTCTGCTTTCAATTGGCGATCGCGCTGAAACAATAGCACAAGCTTACGAAAACCGACAAATCGACACCCAGGTAGCCCTAAGCGAGTTTGAAAAGTTAGCTCAAGAATACATCGACGCCAACGCGGAACAAGAGCAGCTCGATGTCGATGAAAACACCTATGCTATTCATACCGTCCTCAAGCTAGCGGTTGAAGACCTAACCGTAGACCAAGCCAGAGAAATTAACGCCCTCTTCACCCACTTCCCAGATTACCAGTGGAACGAACAGCAAAAAAGCGAGCTGAGGAAAGAACTCTATAAAGTCGTGCGTCCCCTGGTCGGTGCAGGTCGTATGATTAATGTCACCAACACGCTTTTGAAACTCCAGCGAGTATGAGATGCACAACTGAGGCAATTTGTCAAGACACTGATAATTTGCGATCGCTCGTGCATCACTGGGCAACCAAAATCGGCGTAAACGTGCAGCAAATTCACCTGCGCCAGATGAAAACCAAGTGGGCATCGATGTCCACCACTGGGCGCTTAACCCTGAATACGGACTTACTTACCCTACCGCAAGAGTTGGCAGAGTTTGTAATTGTCCACGAACTGGTGCATCTGTTGGTTTCCAATCACGGCAAGGTATTCAAAAGCTTCATGTACGCCTATCTGCCAGATTGGGAGGAACGAGAGCAACGGTTGCAGAGGGACTACTGACTCGTAGCTGTTATTCATCAATCTCTAAAGCTTGCAATTCTATAAAGTCATTCGGTTAAATCCGTTCTTTACTCTGCCGTAGTCATTCAATGAACACAGAAAGTAAGCTTGAACTGGATGCACGGCGGCAGAACCAGAAGGAAACCTGGGAGCCTCATCTGGGAGTAGCCTTCTGCCTAAATTCTGTGATAGGGACATGAATTTTTCAAACACAACAATGTCATCCGCAATGAACTCAGACTCCAAATCGTCATTCGCAGCACGTAAGAGTTTTACGTGATTTGCAATGCGGTCTTTTGCTGTTTGAAAATCCTTTTCATAGAGGTCATCTAGTGTGTAGAAAGCAACCTCACTAGACCATAAACCTAAAGCATGTTGTATGACTAGCTCTGCGTCGATAACGCCTAGAGATGACAAGTTTACTTCGTGACTACGATTCGTCCGAGCAAATGTATCTACATATTGTACAGTCGCTTTACCAACGGTATTTTGGCTTTTTTCAGCAGGAATACCCAACTCAAACACAATCCAGTAAGTTTCCCCAACTGTTAAATCCGGCACAAAGATGCGAATACCATCTTCCTGGGTAATCAGATCGGGTGCGGATTCTACACCAAACTCTTCTTCGGCTTTCTCTTTGGCTTGCTCGGCATCCCGCAAGACGGCTGCTCTTCTAGCAGGGTCGGTGATTTCATCATGACCATATAGGTAGAGGATTGAAATCTCTTGATCGATTTCCACTTTGATTTGAACATTGATACCTGCAACGTACTCTCTTCTGTTTAGCTCCTCTTGTAAGCTAACCTTGATATCGTCGATATCAGTAACAAATGTGGACTTGCCCCCTGTTAACCCAGCTAAAGCATCTAGCTCACGAACATTAGCGTCTGAGCCAAAAGCAAAGGTTGACAGGCGAATAGTATCGCGTGTTTTAGCATCAACGTTCTGCCGAATTTTAATCCAATCGGTTTCGCCAGAGTTAGGGTTACCGTCGGAAAACAGATACACATGATTTAATCGATTGTTGTTACCGTAGCGACCAATTTCATTGATACCAAACTGAAGTCCCATGTTGATGTCAGTTGAGCCTGTCGCCCTTAAGCTACTAATAGCATGGCTGAATTCAGTATCAGTTATTCTACCTTTGGGTTTTGCTTTGAGAATAGTGTTGACTCTGGTGTTGAACTCAATAATGCCAATGACATCATCCGTCTTCATGGCATTAAACAATTCTCGAATTGATTCTTTGACAGAATCTAGCTTTTCCCCCTCCATCGAGCCACTGGTGTCAATCACAAACACATAGTTGACGGGAGGAGCTTGGTTCTTGGGTTGATTTGATGGAGTAGCATCTGAGGCTTTTAATGCTATTTCTAGATAATGCGTCGCTCTATCATCCCGCTTTTGATTCAGTGGAATTGATGTAATGCCATAGCTAACGGCAATAGAAGAGCCATCGCTAGGAGACGGTATCTTCTCACTGTTCGGTGCAACGAAGTCATCGAAGCGAATATTAGTTTGATCAATCAGTAAACCTTGTTCAATCAAATCTTTAATCCCGACAGATAATCTAGTACCAAATTGGTTATTTCTTCTGACAAACAGTCCATTATTAGGTAAGGTTTTTAGGCTTGTAGAAATCGGCAAGCCGCCACCTTCTTGTATAGTTATCTTCCTTGCAAGTAGTGTACTATTTAGTGTTAAGCCTCCTTCTATTTCGTTCAAATGTACTCTTCCTGGGGTGTCATACACGCGAATTATTGTAGAATCCAGTTTTTGCCTTTGCCACTTATCAAAAAAGTTTCTAATCTCTCTATATCTATTTTTATATCTATTAAAGAGACTAAACCAGTCTTGAAAGACATGCTCCGCATGGGATTCTTTCACTTTGAAAAGTATACTCAGAACATCAAAAGGTGTTCGTTTATTAATATGTATTATGGTTAATAAAATTTGCTGTTCAATTGAAAGTATTTCCTGCCGAGTTAAGCCATCTACTGGGAGTCTTGAAGCTCGCATCTTGTACAAATTTTTTGCTAATTCAATCAATTCAAAGAGTTGAGCAGATTCAATCCCAAACAACAATTCAGCTTGTTCTGAGTGTTGCTGAATATATTCCCAGAGATTGATATCTGGATTATTTTGAATAAGCTTTTTTAATGTATCCATCCTCTTGTTTTCCTTTAATATGCATCCGTTTTTACGTTTTTACTAGCTTTGATGTACTTCTATAAGATTATTTGTAGTATTTTGGAAAAAAACATAAGCTATCCAGTGCGGAATCTGTCACTAGAAGTTGAGTGAAAATCCCTTGTTCAGTCAGACAATCTAGCCAAGCGTCCAATTTT
>DATNQL010000418.1:0-3445 GCA_036704025.1 Stenomitos sp. | reverse complement strand
CGTAGTCGTTACTATGGTCAGGTTAAGCCGGAGAACCTGGTGTTTAATGCCAATCTACAGGAGTTTGCACAGCGGATCAGCTTTATCTGCAACCTAGAAACGAATGGCAAGATTTCTTCTGAAGAGGCTTACAAGCAAATTAAAGCGCTGTGGAAACAGCTTAAACGTTCCAAAAAGCAATTAGGACTTGGTGGTAAGCCATCTGAGGATTAAAGATTTTTGTAAATTTTTGTTGCCATATCATCGCTTTAGCAGAAGGTGGAGTGCCACTAGTACTTGTCGTTTTCACCAATCACAGCTAAAGTCGAAATCATCTAAGGTTCAGTTTTGTAATGTGGTTGTTCAGCGCTCCGGATTGGGGCGCTTTTTATTAGCTATTTTTATTAAATGTCTCAAGATAAATAAATTCTTAACCTTGTTTTCAACCCCAAGCCTCGCATTTCAATGCAGGCATTAGTGGAAGTTGATCGCTACGGTGGAGAATGCCCACCTGGCAACGCCTCTCTGTGTTTCTCGCAGAAAGTAGCCACTCCTTTTAGAAAAAATGATAGATTAGTCAATAGATTTAAGACTAATTTAATATTTCTGGCTTACATCATTAGGAGTAGTCTTGATGGATTTCAATTGAAATTATTCGCGATTTGCATCATTCTTTTGCATTTCCTGCATAAAAGCCTTAAAACTATGCCTTACGATACAGGTATAGCATTAATTATTTGTTCCAATCTAGTCATTGCTGTGCAACACTACGTAACAATGAATACCAATCTTAAGAATCCCCAATCGTCCTCGCCACTTCAGGCAAAAATCAATGAATTGAACGATAATTTTGACTTTGAGTGCTGGGCACGAGAAGTAAGAACTCAATTGCTAGCAGCTCTGCAAAAAAAAGCCACGGGATCAAATGAAATGACTACGAATGAGTCCAAACCCGTTAAATCAGTTCGTTCACATTAAAAATTAAATATTAAAAACTACCCTGATGCCAAAAAATAGGGGTATCGGATGACGTAGCAAGAGTTTTGATGATTTTCCCTAGCTTCAGCTAGGGAAACACTCTCCCTAAAATCTCTCTTCCTAGAATCTCTTTAAAGGTGACGACGATTTAAAACAGTAATCGCTAGAACGAGCGCCATAAAGGCCTTTTGAGTCACTAGATCGTTACTCAATATGTTGAGCAGAGCAATTATTTGACGAGCATTGCTCTAGATAATTTTAAGGTTCGATGCCAATTTGACAAGATACTTTTTTCGCCATTTGGTATCAGTTTTGCGGTTAGTTTGCAACTCCAAAACTCGAAGTCCCGCCGCCGGAAGTGGGTTTAACGCTTCCTGAAACTGCTCCCAGGATTCAATTAATTGGTGTTCTACCCCATAAGTCATACACAATTGTGCAAAGTTGATGTTTTGGGGTGTGGCAAAGAATTCTTCAAACGGTGGGTCAAAGTGGGAAATCGGCAACATCTCAAAAATACCACCACCATTGTTGTTGATTAAAACAATGGTTAAATGACCGACAAATTTATTTCTCAGTAAGAAACCATTGGTATCATGCAACAAGGCTAAATCCCCCGTGAGCATGACACTCCTTTGATTACGGTGAGCCATACCCAAAGCGGTGGATAAGGTGCCGTCAATGCCGTTAGCACCTCGATTAAAAAAGGGTTGAATCCTTCTATTGTTGGGTTTCCAAAAGAATTCGACATCCCGCACGGGCATACTATTGGCAATGAATAAGGGTGTTTCCGCTGGGATAATTTGAGAGAGTAACCAGGCGACTTTTCCTTCAAATAATGGCGTCATCGTAGCCATTTTCTGGTCAACGGCTGACCTAACTTGGATTTCAAGTTCACACCACTGCTTTAGGTAGCCAGAGGTTGGATTTCCCCTTAACTCTCCTGGTTTAAGGGGAGAAAGAGTCGTAACCAGTTGTTCAATGGTTGTCCGCAGGTGGGTGGTTTTGCCGTGCAGGGGGTCAAGGTTGTGATAACTGGGGTCAATGATCCAGCGTTGAGGTTGGGTTTGATCTAACCAGGTACGCAGTTCCTTACTCGTTGGGAGTTCCCCGATTTGAATCACCATTTTAGGGGTGAGGGGTTGCGCCAGTTTCGGGTGACGCAGGATGAAGTCGTAGGTGGAAATCAGATAGGGGTTGATGTCTGCATTGTTTCTCACGGGTGAGAGTCCTTCCGCGAGTACAGGCCATCCTAGAGTTTGGGATAAATGAGCGATCGCATCACAATAGTTTTGGGGATGCTGCGGTTGGGCTACACCTGCAATGATAATACCGCGATCGCATTGTTGCCATTCTGCGTAAGGAAGGGGTAATGGGGAATGGGTAATGGGTAATGGGTAATGGGATAAATCCGTGAACAACTCTTCGAGCTCAAACGGGGAGGGGAGGGTATCCGGATCGAGTTGCTGTAAGGGCGCGAGGGGGTCGCGCAAGGGTATATTGAGGTGAACGGGGCCAGGAGTAGGAAATAGGGCGCGTTCCCAGGCATGAACCAGGGTTTGCCGTAGATATCTCAATCGACCAATTCCTACAGAAGGCGGCGATAACTCGGTTTGCCAGTTGGGATAATGACCATATAGCTTGAGTTGGTCAATGGTTTGCCCAGAATGGCAATCTCGCAGTTCCGGGGGACGGTCAGCGGTTAAGATCAGCAACGGCACCCGACTTTCCCTGGCTTCAATCACGGCTGGGTAGAAGTTCGCCCCGGCTGTGCCAGAGGTACACACGAGGACAACCGGACGTCCTGTTGCCTTAGCGATTCCCAAGGCAAAGAAAGCGGCTGAACGTTCATCCAGAACCGGGATCGATTCTATCTGGTTTTGTTGAGCAAAAGCGACGGCAAGAGGGGTTGAACGTGACCCCGGACAGATGACCGTGGTGGTCAATCCTAAGCATTTCAGGGTTTCCGTCAGGATGGAAGCCCAGACAGTGTTAATGTTACGAAAATCAATGGGCATTGCTAGCGATCGCGTATCGGAAAAACAAGATTCCCGTACTTTAAGATGTTAGGGTTTTTTGGGAGTAGGGAGAGACATGGCCTCAATCAATCGCCCCTTTCCATATCAGTTCTTATGAGTACATACCACATGCCTGAGGAAGAAGAAGTCTTTATTTTCCCCGCCTCATTTGCTCAAGCTAGGCTGTGGTTCATTGACCAATTAGTACCGGGCAATACCTTCTATAATGTTCCAACCGCACTGCGTTTGATCGGCTCACTCCACTTCAGTGCCTTGGAGCAGACGTTCCACGAAATTGTACGTCGGCACGAAGCTTTACGCACCCGATTTGGCATAGCCCAAGAGCAACTCGTTCAGATGATTCCTGCCGACAGCGTCGCGAATGCCTCAGCCTCTCCCTTGGGCAATTGTGCCGCCTCATTCACCCTAAATTTGCCAGTCATCGACCTACAGCATTATCCCGCCGGGGAACG
>DATNQL010000417.1:0-1704 GCA_036704025.1 Stenomitos sp. | reverse complement strand
TGAGTTGACCCCTTCTACTCAAACCCCAACTCTGAAAGCCCAACATTCGCTTTATCGCAGGCTCTATCGTTTAAGCGATCGCTTATTGTCGTTTATGGAAGAGTTTTACACTCGCTTCTATCATCAAACGTTGCCAACGGTGACGACGGATACCACTCCTCAATCCTCAGAATCAGTAACGCATCTCAATGACGCGTTAGCCGTTCGTCTCCAAGCGTTACTCAATGTGGCGCTACAGGTAGCCGAAGAGTATTTTGACTTGCCTGGGAAGGGAAGTTTAATTGATCGCTGTCGTCGTTTAGAGCAAGCCGGCTGGAATTATATCTATCGAGAAGATTTAAAGAATGTTAAAGCCATTTCTCCTCTGGAGAGGGGATTAGCCGATCGCATTGCGGAGGAAGCCAACTTGCGGATGTGGCACATGCGTTTAGTCGAAACCTTTGTGGCTGTCACTGGGTACTATGTGATTGAAAAACCAACGGTAGAGCGATTTGCTGAGACGACCTTACTATTATGGGATATGGTCACTCGGATTAAGGGAAATAGCCCTTTCCAGCGCCCTCGGTTAGGTCGGCAACGGGTACAGATGACCGTGGGAGAACCTCTATCGGTTTCAGAACGCTATCCTATCTATCAGGCGAGTCGTCAGAGTGCGCGACAAGCGGTGGCGGATCTCACTCAAGACCTGCAAACAGCGATGGAAGCTCTGATTGCGTCAGAAGCCCAATCCTGAAATTGATGAATCTGACTGAAGTTAACCATGCGTATTCTTGCCATAGGCGATATTCACGGATGCTCAACTGCATTTGATACCCTACTCTCTACGATTCGGTTACAACCAACCGATACCATCATCACCCTTGGCGATTATGTAGACCGAGGGCCAAACTCAAGAGGCATCCTGAATCGGTTAATTAGACTACACCACAAAGGACAACTTGTGGCTTTACGGGGCAATCATGAACTGATGATGATGGCAGCACGTTTCAGTCGTCGGGAGGAATCCCTATGGCGCTGTCGGGGTGGTAAGGAAACGCTAACATCTTACTCGAAATCGAACCAAGTGGCTAAGCTTAAGGATGTCCCTGCTCGCCACTGGCACTTTATCGAGAATGTGTGTGTAGACTGGTACGAAACAGAGACCCACTTCTTTGTCCATGCCAACGTCCATCCCGATATACCACTAGCACAGCAGTCCGCCAACATGTTGTTCTGGGCGAAATTTGGCGATCCAGTCCCACACATTTCCGGCAAAACCATGGTTTGTGGACATACCAGCCAAAAAAGTGGCTTGCCGGTCAATCGAGGACACGCGATTTGTATTGATACGAGAGTTTACAGCAAGGGCTGGTTAACGGGTTTAGATGTGACTAGTGGGAAAATCTGGCAAGCGAATCAGGCTGGTCGTGTACGCACAGCCTGGATTGATCAATTTGCTGCCTACTCAACCCATGTTGGCTTATAGATTGGGGATTTTGGCCTATTCCTCTGTTATGGCAAAAGGCAGACCGGAGCTTTAGTGAGGACATAGGGCAGTTCGCGCAGCGTTCTCCGCACGAGTAGGCAGAAGGGAAAAGATTGACGGGTCAAGGTTTCAGAGTTTGAATTTGTCCTAATTGCCTTGACGACTGCTATATGACTCGCGGCAAGGCGAGTCAGAGAAACGCCCATGCCATCACCCATGCTTCCTTACCAAGGACTGCC
>DATNQL010000416.1:0-2076 GCA_036704025.1 Stenomitos sp. | reverse complement strand
GGGTCTTAAGGCATCACGGGGAGCTGGTCGTCCAGCGAGTTTGTATCGTTTTGATGCGGAAGCGTTTGCACCGTTGAAGGATAAACCTTTGGTGTTTATTTAACATTTATTTGTTCTCTTACCCAAGTCCGGAAGGCTTTCATCGCGGCATTTCTGCCTGTAGTTTTGCTCTCCTCTAAGTATCGAGGAATGACCTCAGTTAATGGCAATCCAGGGAAAATAAAACTGTCTTGAGATTTTACATAATTCCCCTCTTGCAACACATTAATTTGCAGTTTTATTCTGTCAAATCGCCACAGTTCTGGAACCTTTAATGCCTCATAGATACTGGGATGGGTACGAGAAGTGACATCAATTTCCAATGCCAAATCGGGAGGAGGATCGACCGTTAAGTCAATCCGCTTTTTCCCCCGAATTGCTGCTTCATTCTGGATATAGAAACATTGATCAGGTTCTATTCCTTGAGCCATCTCTTCGTTTTTGAACGTTGTAGATCCGAGGCTTCTAAATTCAATATCGAGTTCTTCCAGGAGTGCCTTAACCAAATCTCCGATAATTTCTTTGTTGTCCTCATGCTCTGGCAGAGGCGTCATAATCTCCAGTGTCCCCTTATCGTAAGCCAGTCGAGCTGCACGATGCTTTCCCAACTCCTGCAAAATCGTTTCAAATTCTTGCCAACTGACATCTCGTAACAAAACTCGCTGTCCTGGTGGTACGGATAATCGCTGGAGTTCTAACAGCATTGTTCAAACCCATTCAATAGTTTTCGGTGAGCAATATCTAGGTTTCTTGTAACACGTTGTGAATCAATTTAGCGGCTAGCTCTGCATCCCTATTTTTGCAGAAATAATTTATTCTGGGGTGGGCATCCTACCCGCCCTTTCACTTAGACAGGCTTTCCGGCCTGTCCCACAATAAAATGGATTTGCACAATTGGGATGCTCCCTTTTCAAGGTTAACAATTCCATCCTCTAAATGACTCAGTTCCTATTGCCCAATAATTACCGATTGGAGAGATAGTCTTGTAAATCTTTTGTGCGTTGTTTAGTCAGTCTTTCCAGGCATCCGTTGCGGAAAATTTCATAGCCTGTCCCACCACGGTTGAGGTAGGTTTCAAAATTACAGTTATTATCGCGAAACTTAATCCATGCCTGTTGAGCCGTTGTCAATAACTGCTTCTGCTCACCCTTTATAGATGAAGTGACTTGTTGATAAACCTGATTTAGCTGTTTGTCTGCGGCTTGATAAGACTGTTGAGAACAATACTTCATTTCGACTGTAGTTTGTGCGTTAGAACAGTCCACTCGTTGAGCGAGCGCGAAGTTATTTGTGACAGTGACAAGGGAATTCGCCCCTTGTGATACAGAAGAAGTGGAACTAGCCAAACTTAAGCAAAATACGATCGCCACCAAAATCAATACATTAATCAATTTTTTGGGCATGGCTCTCTTTGAATCCTTTGTCATTGAGTGGCATTACCTACCCTACTACAGGACTGAGTGCTAAGCTGTGGCGCATTTAAGAAAGCCTATTTCCACACCCTACACCCCACACCCCACACCCCTTATGACCATTTAGCTGCACATCAGCTTAATCACTCACATACCCTTGAGCCTAGACTTTCTCCTAAAGTGGAACAAATTACTCTAAAATCTCAGTCATATCTTCCCTCAGAGAGTAGACAGGGTTACGTCGAATGCAATTTCGTTTCTTGAGCAAGCTGTCGCTGTTTCTGGTTATCCTCACCTTCCCTTACTTTCTGCCTGCCACCCCGAAAGCCGTTCGATGCACATTTTTGCATTGGAGTGCCCAAGCGAGTGATTTTGGACGGAATGGTCGAAATGGCTCTGATGGGCAAACTGGACGACGGGGACGAGATGGTCAAAGTCAAAGCATTTTTGCTAACGGTTCTCCGGTAAATTTGGATTTATCGGGGGAAGATGGCTTGGATGGGGATGATGGCAGAGAGGGTGACGATGCCGATTGTGGGAGGCAGCCGCGAGATGTTGACCGTAACCTGCGTGCGGCTGATGGGGGTAAGGGTGGCAATGGAGGTAATGGTGGGGATGGGGGGAA
>DATNQL010000415.1:0-10034 GCA_036704025.1 Stenomitos sp. | reverse complement strand
GTACTGGCTTCAATAACTGGTGATAACGGGCAGCGAGTTCACGACGTGCATCATTCCATTGATCGAGATAAGGCAGCTTGATGGTAAGGATGGCAGCTTGTAAGGCATCCAATCGGCTGTTGATCCCCGTAGCTTCATGGTAATAGCGGCTGACCATCCCGTGTTCTCGAAGCTGACGGATGGATATAGCCAGATTCGGATCGTTAGTGACAACCGCCCCACCATCTCCACAAGCACCTAAATTCTTAGTGGGAAAAAAACTAAAGCAGCCAACATGTCCAAGGCTTCCTACTTTTTGTCCTGCCCATTCGGCACCGGTTGCCTGAGCACAGTCTTCAATGACAGCCAATCCGTAAGTTTCTGCTAGATCCATCAAGGCTGTCATATCCACCGGTTGCCCAAATAAGTGAACCGGGATAATTGCCTTGGTTTTATCTGTAATAGCGGCGGCTAGCTGAGTTACGTCAAGATTAAACGTTTGAGCATCAATATCAACAAACACGGGCGTTGCACCAACCGATGTAATCACCTCAGCCGTGGCAATAAAGGTAAAAGGTGTGGTAATAACTTCATCCCCTGGGCCAATCTGCAACGCCCGTAGGGCGAGATAAAGGGCATCAGTACCAGAGTTGCAGGCGATGCCTTCACTCACACCCATGTAAGCCGCAAACTGCTGCTCAAAGCTTTCGACGGTTGGGCCACCAATATAACGTCCGGAGGTGAGAACATCCTGAACCGCAGCACTTATTTGTTCACCAATCACTTGGTACTGTCGTTTCAGGTCAATAGGGGGAATATTTTTCACTCGCTTACACCTAGAATTTTTACTTAAATAAACCAAATTTTGCTGCAAAAGGGAATCCAGGTGTTCCCATTCATTATTCCTTGAGAATCTTAAAGTTCTCAAATTGTTTCACAGTTGGGGGGCATGGGCGTCACAAGAGAATTGGGTCGATCAGGAGTCATTATTATCGCTTAAGCCTCTGGCTTGTTCACCTTCTGGCTTGAAAAACTAGGATTTCCTTCTGTGTTAACAGGTTGTGACTAGAGACTCAGACAGAATAGTCTAGAGAGAAGCTAGAGGCTGGATCAACTAAGTTTTCGCACATTTTTGACTCGCTTCTAGCCTGATTCAACCAAGCGAGTGAGTTGTTGTGGAGTGGAAAATTCTTTAATTGAACTTGACCCAATTGACTTAGTTGGTGCATTGGGATTGATGGCGATCGCCATTGGCTTATCGAGTTGGCAAAGGTTGGGACTAGAATTGCAGCTTGCGATCGCCACCGGCAGAACCGTTGTGCAATTGCTGGTCGTTGGTTCGATCCTGGCTGTAATCTTTGATTTAAAAGATCCTGTCGCCATTCCAGGCGTTCTAGGGGTCTTAATGATCATGTTGACAATTGCCACCATTACCACCCGCAATCGTGTGGGGAAAAAGATTCCCCGACTGGTTCCTGTGGTGTTCGGTGCACTCTTTTTCAGTACAGCCTTGACTCTGAGTTATACCAATCTGTTAATCATTCACCCCAAAACTTGGTATGAGCCACAGTACTTGATTCCGTTAGCGGGGATTGTACTGGGTAATGCGATGAATGGAGCCGCGATCGCTGGGGAACGCTTCGTTAGCAGCCTGAAAAGCAGTCGCTTGGAAATCGAAACCCATCTCAGCTTGGGAGCAACGCCCCAGCAGGCAGTGGAAACCTACCGCAAAGAGGCGATCCGGGCTGGATTAATTCCTACCCTGAATCAAATGATGATTGTGGGAGTCGTGACGCTACCGGGGATGATTACAGGTCAATTACTGAGTGGGATTGACCCGTTAAATGCCGCATCTTACCAAATTTTGATTATGTTTATGATTGCTTTTGCCAACCTGACAACAACTGTCTTGGTGACTCAAGGTGTTGCACGTCAATTTTTCAACGCACAAGCTCAGCTCCAGTTACCGTAATCGCGATCTAGGGATGGACAAAAATGTTGACCATTCCTTTGCTGATGAAGATTTCATGAAGTCAGTGACTAGATTTGTCAAGTGAGTTTTTCCACGATTAACATTGGGAACACTCAGGCGAAATCGGAAAAATCAATCATTCCTTAGAGAGAATTTCTCTCCAACCTATCAGGAGAATCACATGGATAAACTATCTCCCCAAGAGAAAGCTCTACGCGATCGCATCCTTAATTGGCAATCTCCAACGGTAGACGACTTAAAAAATATCCGTACTTTGGAACAGATGGGATCACAAATGCTGGAAAGCATTTTACAATATTGCCCGAATAATCATGAAAGAGACGAAGCCATCGATTGCTTGGAAATTTTGCTGACTTGGACTCGAAAGTCAATTATTAGGGGAAATGGAGTCGATCATTGATATCCTCCTGCCAGGATTACCTGAATAGTTGATATAGGCAAATCGATTATCCAGTCAATTATAGAGGGTTAAAACAAGGCGTTGGCTCCGAATAGGAATAGTTCTCTACATTTGTCTAAAATTCGCCCAATAATCCCTAATCCTTTGATTCCTTGCCGACGTTCTCGCGCTCATGGGGTTCTAGGAGATTCGTCATATCAGGGCCAGAAGGAATAATACCACCAGGATTGAGAGGGAACAAATTGCCATAATAGTCTTGCTTCACCGCCTCTAAGTTGCAGGTATCCGCGACTCCAGGAAGCTGATACAAGTCACGCAGGTACGCTCCCAAATTCTTATAGTCCCGAATTCTTCGGCGATTACACTTAAATATGCCGTAATACGCTACATCAAAGCGAAATAATGTAGTAAACAGACGAATATCTGCCAGCGTCACTCTGTCTCCACACAGGTATCGACTCGTCTCCAGCGCGGCGTCAATCTCATCCAGGGTAGCAAATAGTTCATTGCAGACTTGGTTATATGCCTCTTGAGTTTGGGCAAAGCCGCAACGATACACACCGTTGTTTACCGAGTGGTAGATTTTCTCGTTCCACTCATCAATCTTTTCCCTTTGTTGTTCTGGGTAAAGATCGAGTGTCGGATTTTGGGCGAACTCATTGAATTGGGAGTTCAGCATCACAATTATCTCAGAACTCTCATTATTGACGATCGTCTTGGTCTGAGAGTCCCACAGAACAGGAACCGTAGAACGTCCTGTATATCCTGGTTTTGCCCGTTGGTAAAGTTCAGCCAGCGTGCGACAATCTTCTTCTTGTTCGTTGAATACCCAACCTCCCTCAATCGGTGAAGGAAAGACGATAGACACCGATATAGCATCTTCGAGTCCTTTGAGTGCGCGAACAACAAGGGTACGATGTGCCCAAGGACAGCTAAGTCCTACATAAAGATGATAGCGTCCTGTTTCTGGTGGGTAGGGGTTGTCTGCCTCTGTCCCGATGAAGTTGCGAAACTGGCTGCTGGGGCGAATGTAGGCTCCTTGTTGATTGCGTGGGGCAAGATTGGACATCATGATGTGCCACAGGGTTGTCCAGACAAACTTACCCAATTGAATGATGAGCTTGGGAGGAAGTGATTTACCCTTCTTCTTGGGTTTGGGAGTTGCGGTTTGGGGTTCGGTGAGAATGGCGTTGTCTTGGGGGGGAGTAGTAAGTTGTGGCATGATTTTAGAACTGACGAGAGATGGAAGTTGTGTATGGGCTTTAATACTCAACTTATCTCTTCTGCTCCCATCCGACGAGCGGCTTGTTCAAAGTCAGTCGCGGCTTGATGGGTTGCTGTAACCTTGAAAAAGGCTGTGGCGATCGCTTCTGAAAAGGTAAACGTATCCAATCCTTGAGTGGCGAGGAACGCGATATCATCCACACTCCGAATACTGGCGACTAGAATTCGGGTTGTACTGCCAACTCCCACAATGGCTTTCTGCATCGCCACTAAATCATCACATCCATTACGCCCTAAGTCGTTCATTCTACCCAGATAGGGAGCTGTATAATTGGCACTGACCGCCGCTGCAATGAGAACTTGGGGAATCGCATAGACGCCGGTGAGCGTAATCGGAATTCCTTGCGCGATCAGTCGAGAAGCCGCTTGTGTCCCAACTTGAGTAATGGGTACTTTCACAACCACGCGATCATCAATTCCAGCTAAAAGTTCGCCGGTTTTTACCAAGGTATCCACCGAAGTTCCCCACGTCTGAAGCTGGACTTCTTTCGCCCCTAAATGAAAGGCGGCTTGGGCTAATTCCTTTAATGGCTCAACCCCACAAGTCACTTGAGCTTTTTCTAACAAAAGTGGATTAGTGGTTACCCCGTAAAATAGACCCATGGGGAGCCAATTTTGCCACTGAGTCAGATCAGCCGTATCCAAAAACAGTCGGATTCTGGGAGTGCGAGCTTCGGGGAGTCCAGGGTAAGGGTAGTGAATCATGAAAGTACTCAGAGAAAAATCGAACACTAACTAAAGTACACCTGATCGCACTAGAATTTTTTGGCGCAGTGCCCACATCCACACCCAACCCAAAAAGCTACCAATGAAGTAAGAAATAAAATCCGACCAAGTAAAGGAATTTCCCAGGACAAGACGACCGGGAAAAGTTGCTCGCAATGCTTGTAAAAATGGAGGTTGCCAGAGTTGAAGAAACTCCACAAGGCAAGTAGCTAAGCATACTCCTATGGCTGTCCAAAGAGGAGAAGCCTTTGGGAATAATACAGCAATCAGTAAAATCAAAAAAATTTCATAGGCTATACTTCCCAACGTATCATTCAGCCATTCTGGTGCAGCTCCGTGAAACCGAATCATGTAACCTACAGGCAAAATGATTAAAAGGCTGATGAGCAGAGCCATGCGGTATTTAAAAATACGATGCTGCTGGGATTTTAAAGACGCCATGGGAAGAGATGCAATTGAATGGGATGATGTGTTTAATGCTGTATCAGAGCGTACAGGAATTTGTGTTTATAACGTTGAGCCGTTGTCAATTTATTGGGAATTCCTATTAACCTACAAGTGAGGATGGGCTTATTCCTGAATTCTCAAGCTTCTGGTACTATCATTCATTTGATTGCCTCAAGATACGGAGAAGTCATCGCCCCTACGAGAAGATGAATATCACAGGTATCACAGGATTAACACAAGTTGCGATCGCGACGTTGAAAGCGTTAGGGGCTGTTGAGTGGGTGGCAAACCCATAAAAAAACCGAGAGCGAAAACCGCTCTCGGACAGTCATCAGGGTGCATCTATCTGTTACTGTCTTCGGCATATCGCTGTAGGCGTCAGGAAAAATTGAAATTAAACGGCTGTGTCTGGAATTTGCCGATCTTCAAGACGGGTAATGGGTAATGGGTAATGGGTAATGGGTAATGGAAGATAAAAAACCTCATAGGGAAAAAATTCCACCCATGAACAATGATCGATAAGCTGCACAGAATTGAGCTATGAAACGAACTCTTGTTTGCTACACTCTCAGCCTGGGAGTAGGGATTTGGATCATCCTCTACACGCTGTTTCCATCATCGAAGGATAAAGATGAGGCTTTCTCGCAGGGGCAAGTCGCAACTTCTTATCTCAAAGAAGTGTCTACTCTTCCTTGTCTGTTACTCTCTTCCTCTCCCAACTGGTTCCAAAATGACTATCAGCCCATGTCGGATCAGGAACGCTTTCGGGAACCTGTGCGACCCAAAAAAGCGGCAATATCCTTCCCCCATTGCTCTATCCAGAATTTAGGAGTGGATGAGCAGCTTTGGGGAGAGTTGGGACAGTCTGGAGACAAACAGGGGTTGTTAGCCGCGATGAATCAGAGTCTGCGTTACCTGCAAAGTAGTAGCGCTGCGGCTGCATACCAGAGATATCGGGTGGCTGGGGTAACTCGTGAACGGGTTTATCGCAGCCTTGTCCGCTTCCGGCAACTGGTACTTTCCTCAGGTTCCCCGGAACAACTAGAGGCGGCTGTAAAGCGGGAATTTGTGTTTTACCAAGCCGTTGGCAAAGACGGTTTGGGAAATGTATTGTTCACTGCCTATTATGAACCCGTTTATGCCGCTAGTCGCGTGCCCACTCCACAGTATCGCTATCCCCTCTATCGACGACCTTCAAACTTAGAATCTTGGTCGAAACCTCACCCCACTCGCGAACAACTGGAAGGGAAGGATGGGTTGCAAGGGTCAAAGGGGAAATTGCGGGGATTAGAATTAGTTTGGCTGCGCGATCGCCTCCAAGCTTACATGATTCATATCCAAGGTTCTGCGCGACTCGTTCTACCGGATGGGAAACAAACCACGGTAGGCTATGCGGGACATACGGCTTACAACTATACCAGCATCGGGCGGGCGTTGGCGGATGATGGCCAATTACCTCTAGAAGGGATGACGATGCCGAAAATACTCCAGTACTTTAAGGATCATCCTGCACAACTGAATACTTATATCCCGCGTGATCAAAGCTTTGTGTTTTTCCAAGAAAATCATGGTCATCCGGCAACGGGTAGTATTAGCGTACCTTTAACGGCTTCACGCTCCATTGCCACCGATAAATCTCTGATGCCACCGGGTGCATTAGCGCTGATTCGTGCTCCTTTTCCGTTTAAGAATGCCAAAGGCGGCATGGATTTCCGTACTGTCAGCCGCTACGTACTCGACCAAGATACAGGAGGGGCGATTAAAGGGCCAGGTCGTGTAGATTATTTTTTGGGCACCGGTGAAGAGGCCGGCGATCGCGCTGGGGTAACCGCTACTGATGGGCAATTGTATTATTTACTACTAAAGAAATAAGTTAACCTAAGTATATTTTCGCCCCATTAGCCATTCGCCTTAACCGCGATCCTGGTTGAGCAGTCTCCTCTAATCAAGAGAGTTAGGAGGATTGAAGCCTCACGTCTGAGAAAAAAACTGATATTCTACACGCTTTCTTTAGAAGGATGACACAATGGATTAGACAATAATAAAGTCAGATAAATCCTTAGCCGGAACTCAAAAATGGAGGCAACATTGTGAGCTTAGGGAAATTGATCGGCTTACTCGCCTTTGCAGTTTCTCTTTATATTTTGTGGCAAATCCGGCAAGTTCTTTTGCTAGTCTTTGCCGCCATTGTCTTTGCTGTTGCCTTAAATCGAGTGGTGCGCTGGCTTCAGCAACGAGGAGTCAAGCGAGGACATGCCATTGGGCTAACAGTGATTAGCCTACTGCTCATCTTTGTTATTCTCTTTGCATTGATTGGGCCTTCTTTCGCTCAGCAATTAGAGCAATTAATTAACGCCGTACCAAAGTTATTAGAACGACTCCGTGATTGGTTGAATTCACTCTCTACTTTCGTTCCAGAACAACTGTTAGATGTTCGTAACCTTGGTAATTTCATTCCCAGACTGCAACCTTTGATCACTCAGTTATTGGGTAATGCCTATAACTGGTTTTCGGACTTACTGGCCATTCTCCTGAATCTGTTATTGGTGATCATTCTGACCATCATGCTCTTGGCGAGTCCTGCACCCTATCGCCGAGGCTTAATCCTGCTATTTCCTGCCTTTTATCGTCGGCGTGCCGATGAGATTCTCTCCGAGTGTGAAACCACTCTGGTTGGATGGATGACCGCCACTCTGATTAATATGGCAGCTATTGGTGTGGTTAGCTTTATCGGTTTGTTGATTTTGCGGGTGCCATTAGCATTAGCCAATGCTCTCTTAGCGGGCTTATTAGAATTTATTCCTAATATTGGTCCGGTTTTGAGTGTACTACCCCCCATGGCAGTTGCCTTATTAGATGAGCCTTGGAAAGCGGTTGCCGTCCTGATACTTTATCTCTTAATTCAGCAGTTTGAAGCTTATCTGTTAGTGCCTTTTGTGATGAGGCAGCAGGTGTCTTTGCTACCAGCCGCCACCTTATTATCAGTCGTTGTTTTTGGCACATTTTTTGGGTTTTTAGGGGTGTTTCTTTCCGTCCCACTGGTGATTGTTTTCAAAATTTGGATGCAAGAACTTTTAATCAAAGATGTACTCAACCATTGGCATAGAGAGACAAAAGACGAACTTCCGCCTGCAACCAATGAGCCGCAACAAGATTTACTAACGCCTGAAAATCAAGAGCCTACTTGAGGTTATGGATAGCGCTCATACTGAAACAAAGCCAGTCAGTCAAGTATATGACAAATCTTCTCCAAACCCCCCATAGTGAATATCATTGGGATGGTAGCGATCGCCGATTCTTTGAAGGTTGGTACTACCGTGTTACTTTACCCAACTGTGGTCAAACTTTTGCCTTCATGTATTCCATTGATGACCCCATTGGAGGTAAACTTTGTAGCGGTGGTGCGGCTCAAATTTTAGGTCCCAACGATGAGTATCTCTGCCGAACGTTCCCAAACGTTAAACAGTTTTGGGGTTCATCAAAATCCTTAGCACTGGGGCATTGGGGCAAAACGGATTTATCCTGTTCACCTCAATACCTCAATCCGGCAAAATTTGAGCGCCATATCCAAGAAGGTTACCAAGCAACAGCGACTCTAAATCAAGGCTATATTCGCGATCCCGCCAGTTCTACCGACTGTCGTTGGCAATATGAAATCAAACCCGTTTATGGCTGGGCTGATTCGGGCACACCTCAGCAATCCACGGCTGGTTGGCTTTCGTATCTACCCATATTTGAACCCGGTTGGCAGATTTTGATGGCGCATGGGCTAGCAACGGGCTGGGTGGAGTGGAATGGCAAACGCTACGACTTCACCGACGCTCCCGCTTATAGTGAAAAAAACTGGGGTCATGCTTTTCCAAACAAGTGGTTTTGGCTCAATTGCAATAGCTTTGACGGCGAATCCGATCTTGCCCTCACCGCAGGCGGTGGTAACCGGAAAGTACTGGGGTGGGAAGAGTCGGCGGCATTGGTTGGGATTCATTACCAAGGCAAGTTTTATGAATTTGTCCCTTGGAACTCCAAAGTCTGCTGGCAGATTCAGCCTTGGGGCCATTGGCAGATGCAAGCGGAAAACGGAGACTATCAAGTGCAGTTAACTGGCACGACACAGTACTCAGGAACACCCCTACGAGCACCCACTGAACAGGGTCTGATCTTCTTTTGCCGCGATACCATGCAAGGTCAGTTATCTTTGGAACTCCGAGAGCGGCGCAGTGGAAAATCTAAAATTATTCTAAAAGCCAATAGCTCTGTGTGTGGATTAGAAATCGGCGGCGGTCCCTGGCAAGACGCTTGGGTCTCTAGCGCCAAATTCCCCTGGGTGATGTATTGATCCGCTTCCCCCGCTGATCCATTCTTTGTCCTTTGTCCGCACGCCCTGAGCAGAAACAATTTTCTCCACTTCTTTATAATCTGCTTTCTGTTCGTCAACGGCTTTGGCTATAATGGGGTGCGTACATTGGGGCTGTAGCTCAGATGGATAGAGCGAGCGCCTCCTGAACAATCGGGCACCATGGAAGAAACTCCATGAGTGAATGTGGTCAAATTCGGTGAAACCTAAAGAGTGTTCCGTTTGATTGGGCACCCTACGGCAATACCGAGCCAAGCCTGACTCAACGCGATTTTATCAATCGTCAAAGTTGTCCTCAGGAAGGTCTAGAGACTAGACGGCCACCACCTAAAGGCGATCAGCCTATGGTGAAGGTATAGTCCAGAGAGTGGGGAAACTCACACCAATCTGAAGCGCTAGGTCGCCGGTTCGAATCCGGCCTGTCCCGTTTTCTGTTAATCTAATCAAGTCTACCTTGGAGCCATTCGCTCTTGAAGGTCTTGTTGCAACATCAGGCAGATACTTTCATGTCAACGAGTTCAGGATAACCAGCAAGTTTCTATAAATTTGTGCGGACTGCCAAAGTTTCCAGGAGGAAAGTGTTGAGGCGGTCAGTTCGACTGTTTCTTGTATTGATTTCGAGACAGTTGGCAGTACTCTTAGACGGTTAGATGGCTACGTTAGAGAGATTTCTCAATCTAATTCAAGCACCATACTCCCTTTCACTTCATTTCTAGCGGGTTGAGGCTCAACGTTGAAGAAGAGACGGGCAGATAAGAGGGTTTGAACAGAAAGAAATCAAATGTAGTGCATTAGTGTAGAAATGGCAGCGAGATAACTTGATTCATGCTTTTGAGGATTTCTTCGCATAA
>DATNQL010000414.1:0-8750 GCA_036704025.1 Stenomitos sp. | reverse complement strand
GCGGGAGGTGGTGCAAGGCGGGACCGGTCGCTCTGCGGCAATCGCGCCAGACGTAGCCGGCAAAACGGGGACGACTGACCGAAATGTTGACCTGTGGTTTATTGGCTTTATTCCCAGTAATCAGTTAGTGACTGGTATTTGGTTAGGGAACGATAACAATTCTCCCACTAGCGGCAGTAGTGCTCAAGCGGCTCAGTTGTGGAGTAATTATATGCGCCAGGTTGTGCAGTAGAGCTAATCTCATCTTATGGGGGAAGAGGTTGATGTCCCCCTCATCATTGAATGAGTATTCCATCTAATGCACCGTGCCGGAAGCCATAGCCGACTTCAGCTCTTCTATCGCCTCCGGTGTAGCCTCTGTCACTTGCCACGTCTCCCGAGCCATGAGGCGATCGCACCAAGCACTCAGCTTTGGATAGTCACTCAAGGACATGCCTCCTTTCGGCAACCAGGGTATGACCGTTCCAGCCGTCACTTCGGCTAGAGTTAGGTTTTGACCCCCAAAGTAAGGGCGCTCATCTAATAACGTCTCAAAAAACTTCAGCACTGTTGCAACTTTCTGCTGCGCTTGCTTAATTTTTTCTGAGTCTCCTCCAGGCAAGCCCAAAAGCTGCGGAGCTAGGGAAAAAACAGCAGGCCATAACTCATTCATCGTTACCAGTTGCACCATCCGTACAATGGCTAAGTCCTTGGCCTGATCGGGCAACATGGCGGGTGTGGGATACTTCGCCTCTAAATAATCCAAAATGGCCAAGGATTCCACGATATTAAAGCCGTCATCGACCAAAACCGGAATGTGATGGAAAGGGTTCATCGCCAAAAAATCGGGTTTAAACTGCTCCCCACCCAGGTTGACCTCAACCCGTTCAAACTCAAGTCCTTTTTCCAGTAGGGTAATCCAGATGCGGCGGGAGTTGGGAGATATCGGGGCGTGATGAAGTGTTAGCACGAGAAAACCTCACAGCTAGATGAATAAAACCGAGCTTGCCAACTTTATACCCTACAATCAATTCACTTAGGAGGAATGGCACTGACTTAACGAGCCGATCCGCCCCCCAACCCCCAATTCTGCTACCGTGTACACACATCTCCCGATCGACTTCAAATGCTGCATGGAAGCCCCCCTAGCCCCCCATCTGGGGAACTGGAGCTTCAAAGTCCCCCAAAGTTGGGGGATTTAGGGGGCAAATTCCACAGGAAAGTTCTTAAGTCAGTGACACTCCACTTATGAGCGTTGAACCGCGATCGCCAATTTGACTCCCTGAATTCGACGCAAGCGATCCATCACACTCACCACCACACCGTGAGGAACCTCCGCATCTGCATTAATCAGCACTAAGGATTGTGAAGCTGAACCCATTTGCGAACGTACAGCACCTTCGAGGGCGTTTAGCTTGATCGGCTGACGATTCAGGGTAATGGATTCATCCATCTGAATCGTTACATTCAGTTGAGCGATGCGCTGCGTTTCCGCTGTGGTGGCGGTTGGTAAATTAACCGGCAGTCCTTGGGAACGGGTTAAATACAGTGACGAAATGATAAAAAAGGCAAGGATGCAGAAGAGAATATCAATCATCGACACGAGATTGATGAAGAAAGGAGTCTCTTCTGGCTCATCGGGAAGACGCATAACATCCTGATTTTTGGAGACCGTCATTCACATTCAGAAACAGCAGGAGGACAGGATTCGTTGATCATCCGGGAAACCCGAATTGAAAAATTTCCCCGATCCCCCTGAAGTCCCACCCCTAATAAGGGCTAACTTCCAGAACCCCACTCGGCTTAAACACAACCCGAAACTGGGCACGGGGTTTTTGCTCTAACGTCTGTACACTATCTAGTCCAGTAGCCTCTGGCTTGATTAATTTTTCAAGGGGAGTTTGATCGACGTAATCCGAAGCCGGCTGATTCTTTTCTTCATAGTCGGCAATGGCTCCCTCTTCGGTCACAGCGACCCGATAAACTAAATCTTTGGGAAACTTGGGAGTTTCACTCCAGCTTTCGCGAATTTGCTTATAGAGTTGCTCCTTCAAACGGCTCACCGAGGCCGAATCCGTAATTTGTGACCCTAAAGAAGGTTTCCCGGAATAGCCACGCCAAGGACTGATTTCTAGAGAACCTTTTCTGGTTCTATTAAATACGACCCGGAACTGAGCAATGGGTTCGTTGTTGGGAATACTGCCTGTAGCAGGAATGTAAAGCAAGTCAAGCAGGGGAGTTTGCTTTGCCGCCTCAACCGGTGTTGACCCAATGGGTTGGTAGCCAATAATAGAGCCATCTCTAGCGACGCTCACCCGATATTGCAAGTTCTGAGCCGCCTGTCCCCGTTCTTTCCAATTGGCATCCACTTTCTTGTAAAGCCGCCGTTGCAAAAAGCGTAACTGTGTTGCATCGGTAATTTCTGGATTGGAAGACAAAAGCTTTTCCAAATCAGACGCCGAAGGAGGCGTCGGTTTGGCTGTCGCTATTGGCGACGGAGACGCTGATGGAGAGGGAGAGGCAGAGCCTCCAGGGCTAGGGGACGCCGTATTAGTCGCGTTGGGCTGAGGTGTGGGGGGCTTGGGTTCGCGAGGGATGGGCACCAGGAAAAACGCGATCGCAGATAGCGCTAAACCGGTCACGCCCAGAGCGGCTGGGGCAGCTCGCTTGGCAATGGGTTCGTCCGCTTTGCGATGACGCCGAGAGACTGGCTCTAACGATACCTTGAGTTCAGGTAGTGTTCGCCCATCGGCGAGAAACTGGTCAATCGCCTCTACCAAGTCAAAGAGCTGTACTGTCGTCAGCGTCAACTGGTTCGCTATCCCTTGAGCCATCCCCGCAAACGGTGAGGGTGGCATCCCTCCCCCAGAGTGAGCTGGAATCGCCTCCGCCGTGGCAAAAACGATTAACCGATGCAAATTTTTGTCCGGCAGTTTCTGCCACTGCACCAATTCAGGCTGATCTCCATGCAGTCTGGGATGATGAACCTGACTTAAAAACTCCTGAGCATAGCGACTCACAGAGCGCACTAAGCTTTCAAAAAAGTCACGTCCGCCTTTGAGGGGTTGTTCTGCCCCAGAGAAATAGCATTCAGCATGAACCAAGATGGTCATTAAAGGGCGGGACTCAATTAGACCTCCCCCTGTGGGAGGATTGTCGCTCAATCCTTCGAGGACGAGGGTGCAATTGGGCAAACTGTACTGGCGTCGAATGGTCATGCTACTTCTCCATCAAAGAGGCTGGACCAAAATCGCTGCATTCCTGACGTTCCTGTACAGAACAGGAGCTGGCTCAACAGCGAAATCGCCAGCTCATTCAACTTCTCATCTGAGTTGTAGGCTGCCACTTTCGCCCGCCGGGGATTCATCCGACTCCGAAAATGCGCCCTGAACCGCTCTAGATATTCAGACAACCGGAAATGGTTTTCTAGAGGTACCTGTTTCTCATGGAGTTGTTGATACGCCAAAAGCAACTGCCGAATCAACACGGTGAGTCTTCGTGCTAGATGAGAGGCAATGATCACTAAAGCTTTGGCTTCCTCTAAGGTGAGGGAACGGCGAGTATAAGAGCGCCGTAACGGATTGCTAGAGCGCATCCGCCACAGGGCAACCCGATTTTTCACCACGTTCTGAAGTTCCAGTTCCTTCGCCGCAAATAGCATGGCTTCAGAACCTCCCAATTCCAGAGCTTCAATGGCCAGTAGAATGAGGTCAATCTGCTGCCGAGTTCGTGGCGGGCACCCTCGTTCTGAGATCAGGGGGTCGGGTAAATTATCTAAAATTAGGGATCTCGTCTGGTCCTGGGGACTATTGGTCGGCATTACGCTCACAGAAAGATTCATTCCAACTAGCAATTGAGGGTAAAGGGGTTTTGGTCAAAGCGATGTCAACTAAAGGCTGAAGGATGAAAGCTACAGGTTAAAAGCCCTGCTTGGTTCCCCACTCTTGGGGGTTACGGTAGCGGGACAACGTCCGGCATAAACCCTCTTTATAAGAAGAGCTTGCCCTAGGTTGGGCCATGCGTCTACCAGAGATTCCTACTTCATACTTCATACTTATTTTGTCAATCGGGATGGGAGCCTGTATAATATCTGACTTTTGACATTGGCATTTGTGCCCAGAGTTTGATGTTGCTCTCTATGAGAGCCATGATTCTCCTCTTTTGAGGCTATCACTTAACGCCAGATTGGCTGGAGCTAAGAGTCAGACCGAGAGAGAACCACTCGAAAACAGGATCTCAGACTTCAGCGACATCTACTTTCTTATCTTCAAGGGGTTTACCTGAATATCTGAATAATAAAAATATTCGTGTTGACTCTCCAGTCACAGGGTCGGTCTTAAGTGTTAGCCATTATCAAAAATGTTCAACCTTCTATTGTAGGATGCGAGCAGAGGGCATATGGCAAGTCCTATCTTAGAGCTCTGTGCGGCTATCATGCCATAGCTGCCGAGTCAAACTACCAATAAAGTGAGTTTATCTGTCGATGGATTTAAAGTCTCTGATTCGCGATATCCCGGACTTTCCCAAACCTGGAATTTTATTCCGAGATATCACTACTCTACTCCGCAACCCAGAGGGACTGCGCTACACAATCGATACACTGACCCAAAAATGTAAGGAGGTAGGGCTGGCGGCTGATTATGTGGTAGGGATGGAATCTCGTGGCTTTATTTTTGGACCGCCACTGGCTTACCATCTCAACGCAGGCTTTATCCCGGTACGCAAACCGGGTAAGCTCCCAGCGGCTGTCCATACGGTTGAGTATGAACTAGAGTATGGCTTCGATCAGTTAGAAGTTCATCAAGATGCCATTCATCCTGGCAGCCGGGTTTTGATTGTCGATGATTTGATTGCGACAGGTGGCACCGCTGGGGCTACCGCCAAACTACTCCAGCAGATTGGCTGCGAATTGGTCGGCTTCGCGTTTATCATCGAGCTACGGGATTTGGGTGGGCGTGAGCAACTACCCGATGCACCCGTAATTACCTTAATTGAGTATTAGTAGAGGATTGAAGTTTGAAGGTTAGAACCCGTTAAACCGTTAATATAATGTCCGGTTAAAAACCCATTGTTAGGATTGACGCGTGGACACAGGGACACGGGAACGCGGAGAGTTTTTATGATGGGTAATTAGACGGACATGATATATAGCCAGTCTAAATCATTCGTGAAAACTCTAAAGGACGGTATTGGGTAATGGGTAATGGGTAATGGGCAATTAGAACTTCTTTCCCATGACCTATTACCCATTACCAAAAGCGCTCACTAGGTTTCACAATTCATTTAGACTAACTATAACTCGTTGTCCTGGCTTTCCAAGTCAACTCTCAACTGGCTAACCTTCAACTCCAACCGACAACAGGGATAGGTATTCGATGACTTCTTCTTCGAGAGATTCTTCAATATTTAATCGATTGGCAGCGGCGGGGAGTCAGTTGCAAATCATTGTTACGAGTGAGACGTTTCTCTATGTGGTGAAACGGTTGTTGCAGGCGGCATTGACCTTGCTTTTGGCCTCTGCTCTATGTTTTGCGATTATTCAGTTGGCACCGGGCGATTTTTTAGACCGATTTCGAGATAATCCGAAAATTTCCCAGGAAACCATCGATGCATACCAAAAGCAATTTGGTTTGGATCAACCTCCGATTGTGCAGTACTGGCGGTGGTTATGGAGAGTGGTTACCCGTCTAGACTTTGGGATGAGCTTTGCCTATTTTCGGCCGGTTTCGTCTTTATTATGGGAACGAGTACCCGCTACGATCCTGATGGCGATTGCATCGATTTTTGTGACGTGGGCGATCGCCATCCCCCTAGGTATTATGGCGGCCGTCCATCAAAATCGAACGTTTGATCGATTTCTACAAGTCATTAGTTACACCGGGCAGGGCTTTCCCAGCTTTATCACTGCGCTGGTGTTGCTGATCTTCGCCCAATATACCACCCCCTTATTCCCCGTAGGAGGGATGACCAGCATCGACCATGCGGATTTATCAGCCATTGGCAAGGTTTTGGATATCGCTTGGCACCTGATTTTACCCACCATCGCCCTCTCCATCACTAGCTTTGCCGGTCTACAGCGCATTACCAGAGGTGAAATGCTCGATGTTCTGCGCCAAGACTACATCCAAACGGCTCGTGCTAAGGGACTTCCAGAGAACCGCGTGATTTATGTCCACGCCCTCCGCAATGCGATCAATCCCTTAATTACATTACTGGGATTTGAATTTGCCAGCTTATTAAGCGGTGCTTTTATTGCCGAATATTTCTTCAACTGGCCGGGTTTAGGCCGTTTAATTTTGCAGGCGGTGAAAGATTTAGACCTCTATTTGGTGATGGCTAGCTTGATGATTGGAGCGGTGATGCTGATTGTTGGAAACTTGGTCGCAGACTTATTGTTGAAAGCGGTAGACCCCCGGATTCGTTTGGAAGACCTCCAATAAAGTCTAATGTTTAAACAATGAAGTCGAGCAAAGCCTAGAAATACACAGCTATGACAAAGACCATCTCTACTTTCTGTTTTTATCCTTAACACTTCAGACTTGGCGCGATGTTTTCCCAGATCTACTACCTCATCCTTTCCAGAGCTGACGGTCGCTACCTAATCGCCAAACCGAATACAGGTGGGCAAGATGCAAATGCTGGTTACCTGTTAATGTTTCGCGAACACTTTGATGCTCTAAGCTATCTGAATACTCATGGTGTGGATGTAGCTAACCGCTTTACTGTAGAGTCAGCGACTGGAACTCAGATTAACAACTTGCTGAAGCGTTGGGGATATTCTGGTGTCGGAATTGTTCAAGATCCATTAATTCCACAAATTGAATTTTTTCGACAGCAATAGTTGTTGAAAGTCGCCTAAGCTGGGCACATCATCTCACGACTTAAGGATCAAAAATGCAACTTAAAGAAAGATGAAAGGGTATGAGTTAAATCTCTTGAAATAACTTCATTAATATTAAACTTAAAGATTTATAAAAAATGATATTATAGATAATAAGAGAAGTTCATTAGAGCGCCACAAACGATGAACTTTTAGAACCCTTGCAGATTTAGAGGAGGTTCACCCATGTTTGATAAATTATCGAGTAATCCACCCGATCAATCGGTTCCACTGGCTGAAGCCTCAGTCATTCCCGATCCTTGGGAAACACCTAGACCCGCTGTTAATGTGAATTCGACGTCTATGCCTTGGTCATTCCCCAAAGAACCTTATCTCTTAATCAGTCCTGCGGGTAATTTAGGCATCCCGCAATTAACCACCAGCCAACCCAACTCGCTGCAATTGTTATTAGAGCAAGGGCTGAAGTTAAGGGCTTATGCGGGGGGCAAACTGACAGCCCAGATTAGGGAAACCTTGGCACTTCTGTATTGGATCAGACTAGCCGCCCAGCACTCACCGGAAGTAGAAATGGCTTAATTCATCGGCTGGGTTAATCATGAAACTTCATTAAGTTTTGCAAAGTAGCCATTAAATCTGCCTAGATGTATATGAGCGAATCTACCTAGCTATAGATGAGCTAGGTAGATTAATTTGTCTAAATGGATAAGTGTAGTTTGATATTCAGATATTCTGAACAGGTCAACCACCTAAATTGTCTAATTTGTTCAAAAAAAATTTGGAGGAACTTATGACATCTATCCGCTTTACCCTTTCGGCATTGTGGCGTTCGCTGAGCATTGTTGTAGCCGCTTTTGCTTGTGCTTTAATTCTGTTTGCTAATGTAACGCCTGCTTACAGTTTACCGAATCCCTTTGCTTCAGATAAACCCACACAAGCCAGTAACCCCGAAAAGGGTGAAGATCAGCTTTTAGGGATTGAAGCAGGAGCACAAAAAACAGCAATTAGACAAGGTGATCAAGACTTACTTTCGGGCAAAAAAGTCACCCAAAAATCTAATGAAGGTCGGCTGAACGAAGTTCAGGGAGCTGCTGACATCGATAAAATGAAGAACCCAGGCAATACACAAGCCGAATCCGTTGAAGAAATCATCGGTGAACGCTTAGAAGAAGTTACAGGTCAAAAATAACCTGATTAAGGCTTCTCCAGAAAAATCACCACTCTTTCACTCGAAAGGGGTAAGGACTGAGGTAAAAGCTAATGACTGTAGGGTGATGAGCGTAGCGTAAAGCACCCTACCTACCGCTGAAGTCCTAGGGGTTGAGAAGGATCGCTAATTCAGAACGTTGCTTAGTTAAGTTTTCCTGAAAGCTGAAGCTAGATAGGGCAGATGTGTAAAGTTTGCCCTTTTTGTCTTTTTGACGTGCGAAACCCTACCTTGCCGTCAGCAAAATAAAACCCTTTATCTCTACCTATTCCCTCCATTATTATTCGTTCATATTCCGATAGGTAGCCACAGCCGAAGGAGAAACCCGATTTAAATATCGGAAAATCCAGTACTTAAAGACGGAATCCAAAATAACTGGGAAGGTGGCAATAAACAAAAATATAAAATCTTGGTTTTCGGGTAATCCTAAATGTTGAGATATGCCTTTGAGAATCACTTCCCAACCATGCGGTGAGTGGAATCCCACAAATATGTCAGTCAACAAAATAATGATAAAAGCCTTAGCGCTATCACTCAAACCATAGACTAGGTCATCCATAAAGGATTTTAAAATAGAAATTTCTTGCTTACTCTTGATAATCACTAAAGCAAAACTAGCCATTGATAAGAGGTCTGCAAAAATATTTTTGATCGAATTATTACCCTTGGCTCTAAATTCCTCTGCCAGTAAAGCCGCTTTCTCCTTAACTTGCTCTTCTAGCTCTT
>DATNQL010000413.1:0-7328 GCA_036704025.1 Stenomitos sp. | reverse complement strand
ATATGCGAGTGAGTACCCTCCCCTGTGTGGGTGGCGAAAAAGCCGTGATTCGCTTACTGCCCAGACAAAACCCTTTTTCCAAAATTGAAGACTTGGGCTTCTCGGAAAAGACACTTTCCATCTACGCCAGTTGGTTACAGCAGCCCCAAGGCATGATTATCCTCACCGGCCCGACAGGTTCGGGAAAAACCAGTACACTTTACACCAGCCTACAACATGTCGCCACAGAGCATGTCAATGTAGTCACCGTAGAAGACCCGGTGGAGTATATCTTACCGGGCATCACCCAAACTCAGGTGCATGAACGTGCTGGAATGACCTTTGCAGCAGGATTAAGGTCAATTTTGCGCCAAGACCCCGACATCATTATGGTGGGGGAAATTCGAGATAGTGAAACGGCTGAAACCGCTGTACGCGCCGCGTTAACGGGTCATTTGGTCTTTACCACACTGCATACCAATGATGCAATTGGTGCCATTCCCCGAATTAAAGATATTGGCCCAGACCCCGCTTTAATTAGTGATGCCCTACTCGGAATAGTGGCACAGCGTTTAGTGCGTCGGGTTTGTCCCCACTGTGCTCAAGCCCACACACCAACCGAACAAGAATTACAAACACTAGGCTTACAAAATCATACCAATTTGGGTTCTTGGAAACGAGGCAAAGGCTGTGATAAATGTTTCAATTCCGGCTACCTGGGGCGCGAAGCAATTGTGGAGTTACTCGATATCGATGACCGAGTACGGGAAATTATCTATGAAGGAACCATGACCCAATTGCATCACTATCTCAAAGAAATCAAATTTGCCTCCTTTGGCGTGGCGGCAAGACAGAAGGTAACAACGGGTGCAACAACAGTTGAGGAGGTGTTGCGAGTGCTACCCCGAAGTGCGTTTTCTCGGAATCAATTTGTAGGAAAAGATTAACCTTCTTGCCTCATACCGAGTTGCGTTCAAACATAGTAGTTGAGATAGACACCCAGACAGGGGGACGCTCCCGACGCGGAGAAATTCAATGTGCTACGTATAAATGCAACTGCGTATCAATAATTGCAACCCCACCCCTCTCCTATCATTTCCACTTGCATCGAAAACATGCAAAAACCTCAGCGTACCTCAGCGTCCCCCTCTGCGATCTCTGCGTTAAAAAAATATAATTCCCATGCCAACGGACACGATATCAATCTTACTGATTTGCTCAGGGCATAGCATTGCCACACCCCTACCTATCCACTCACCGCCTGTTCCCGCGTCAGAAATTAACGCTCAATTCTTCCTGCTTTAACACCTGATTCAACTTGCCACTGCGATATCCTTCCAAATCCAGAGTGACGTAGACAAAACCAAATTCCTGAAAAGCAGATACCAGAGTCGGCAAATCTGTCGTTAAGACAAACTCCTTAATTTGCTCTGGCGGTAACTCAATTCGGGCAGTATCACCTTCAGAACGCACTCGCAGATTAGACAAACCTAACCGACGCAGATAAATCTCAGCACGCCCCACCCGTTGTAGCTTGGTGACAGTGATTTCTTCACCATAAGGAAAGCGCGAACTCAGACAAGGTTGAGCCGGTTTATCCCACCAGGGAAGCCCCAATTGTTTCGAGAGTTGGCGCACTTCAGCCTTAGTGACGTTCACTTCAGCTAAAGGCGATCGCACCCCTCTTTCTTTAGCCGCCTGAATTCCCGGTCGATAATCTCTCAAATCATCCGCATTGACGCCATCCACCACATAAGGATAACCTCGCTCCAGCGCCAGGGGTTTGAGGGTATCGTGGAGTTCGCTTTTACAAAAATAACAACGATTAACGGGGTTTGAGGTGTAATCGGGATTGTTCATCTCATGGGTTTCAATTATCTCATGAGGGATGCCGATCGCCGCCGCTTGAATACAGGCGTCTTCCAGTTCTTTGGGTAACAGTGAAGGAGACTTTGCCGTAACCGCCAAAGCGCGATCGCCTAAAACATCGTAGGCGATCTTGGCGACTAAAGTGCTATCAACACCCCCGGAATAGGCAATTAATGCCCGCTCCATTTCCGAAAATATGGCTTTGAGTTTCTCTCGTTTTTGCTCTAACATTGTTTCCAATACGCGACCATTCTCACTTTTTTCAAGGCTCTCCGTCTCAGAAATGTGGGTCTAGGTACATCAAGCCTTGGGTGTGAGATTTTGAGCGCTCATACATTCATTCATCTTCATCCTACCGAGTAAAAACCGAGTCGGGTGTGCAACCGGTTAAAACTCACGGCGCGAAAAAATGAGGATAGCGATCGCTAACAGCAACACCGTATAAAACACCCCATACACCGCATTACTCAATAGGGTTTGTGGCGATGGCAGTATCCCATACACAGCCTCATTCTTTAAATTGAGCCGAGATAAATCGGGTAAAATCAGGTACAGATTCTGAGTCAGGCTCTCAATGTTCGAGTTGCGGCTTAAGTTGCCAACGGTGACGATATCACGGGTCAAGTTTCCCATGAAATAAACAGCCAAGGTGAGCAGCGTGGCTAAAACTGAGCTGGTAAAGACGCCAAACAACAACGCCACCGCAATCAGCAAAGATATCTTTAAAAACAGATAAAGCGTGGAAACGAGAATACTGGCTAAAGGGTATTCGATGTTACTGAAACTCAGCAAAATTAGGTAAACAACCGTCAGTGAAATCATCAAAACGGCGAGAACACCAGACAGTCCCAAGTGTTTGCCAAGAATAAATTCAGCGCGTGTCACGGGCTTAGGAATTAAAACTAGAACCGTGCGTTTCTCGATTTCCTTGTTAATTAAACTGGTACCGACAAACACAGCCACGAAAACACTCAGCAGTTCAATCGCCGCTAGACCGACATCTAGAAAGATTTTGTCCTGTGTGGTGGCGGCTATTTCCGGCAAAAGCCGCAGTGCCAGAACTAACAGCAGAGTAAACAAGCCAATCAGATATAAGATGCGATCGCGAATCACTTCCCGAAATCCGTTCGAGGCGATTGCCCAAATCCGCCCAAAGCTCACTCACTACCTCCAACCTGATGTTCTTGTCGTAACTGAATTCCCTGTTTTGCCACCCGTGTGAATTGTCCCCACTTGACCGCGAGCAGTACAAATGGGGCTTCTACTTTACATCGCGTAACACTCATCACCTATGTACGACGGATAAAGCTATCCGGTCGGTTTCTGGGTTGATCGACCCCCCAGCCTTTAACTTCTTGACACTCAAAACGACTAACAGGGGCAGGGGGAGCATTGGGCGGGGTGTTGAGAGCCTTCGTTGCCGCGTTGGCTGGCGGGGAAACCTGAAGAATTTGGCAATTCTTGGTCACGGAATCGGGTTGAGTGCTGGAGCGAGGTCCTCTCCAAATGGCTTGTAGGGGTAGATTATACCCTCCAGAATCCCTAGCGGTCGCTTTTCCTCCGGCTAAGGACACTTCCCATAAATCATCTTCCAAAACAGGTGAAAGTCTTTCCTTCACTTGCTTTTGGGTCGTGTTAATCAGATTTTTGAGTTCTTTGGGTAAGAGTAATCGCTCTACATCTGACCAGCGTCTGGCATCCAACGACTCTCTTAACTGGATTCCCATAGCATCTAAAATCGCCACACCTCTGGGGGTTGGGGAGGACAGTGGCGCTTCCCATTTCACCACAAAGGCACTCTTGCGAAAGTCATCAGCAACTATTGTGGGATATTGCGCGACGTAATCCTGAATCAGGAAGTGGAATTGGAACCAACAACTGAGAAGGATTTGGCTCGCAAATAAAAGAAACTGGTTTTTGCGCTTTTCGGGGGGCGGGACTTTGAGCTTTAACCCCACTCCCACATAATCAGGGATAACGGCAATAATCGCTGAAATAATCGGCCAGTAAATCAGCATGTTTCGTGAGATTTCACCGGTTTGCTCGTCAGCAACCACACCAAAAATATAAATACTCACGAGTGCGCCGGTAATCCAGGGACTCAAAGGAAAACCGGGTTGTGCTGGGGTTTTGTAACCGATTCTGAGCTGGTTAGAAGCCGTCGTGCCCCAGAAGACGCCCAAAATTAAAAAGATCCAGCCAAAATTAACGACGAAGTTTCTCACCCAACCATTGGCAAGAATTGCCATGTAGTAAGAAAACACGCTCAGGACAATCAAAGTTTCCCAGGAAAAGGCACTGGGAAGACGAACTTCTTTACGTAGCCAATTGTAAATACTGAGGAGATATTTCACGTTAGTTAGAAATTTAGATTGTTGATTGGAGTGTGAATTTGCAGGAATCGCAGGAATAACAGGAGCGAGATGGCACTATAGCTATAAGCGTTGGCCAAGAGGATCGTCGTTGCATGATGTGGCTTAGGAGTGGCAACGACATTGTCTAAACGATGGATCAACGTTGGCCAAGGCCGTTTAGCTGATTCGTCTTGTCCTGGTAGCTTGTCTTGGAGAAACGCTTCGATCAGATTGAGTCCGTTGAGCTTAATCAGAAAAGCGGAGAAAAAGATCACAACCCCAGTTGCCGCAATGATGAGTGTTAAGTCTTCTGGACGGGGGCCGAGCAGGCGATCAAAGAAAATATAACTAATGAGCTGGTCTTTTAAATACAGGGGTATCCAATTCTGGATCATAAAAAACACCAGCCAGCCGATGCTCGCGGCTAATAAATTAATGAAGGTAGAATATTCGACGCTGGTTCTGCGGCTGATGTTCATCCTTCTGTACAAGACTCTGGATTCCAGCGCGATCGCAACCAACAGAAATAAGAACTGAAACAAAAAAGTCTGTAGTGGCAAAACGGCCTCTGTCATAACGGTCTGCTCCTTACCAGTGGCGGTGGACGTTAAGGGCTTGATAATTCATGGTAAGCCGTTCAGGCGAGGGCTTAGCTCTAAGCCTGATTGTAGTTATCTTAGTGCCATTCGGCCTGATCCTTTATCTTCCTATTATTGTCGGTGCTGGGATGACCCCAGTTCTAGATTTTTTCACCAGCCAAAGCCTGTATCCTCGTTCTTGGTAAACTTGTGGTTTGGGATTAGTTTCAAGGATTCGGAATGTCCAGAACTGGTATTGGTATTCGCACGGCGGTTGAGCGTTCTGAGCGCATCACGGGTCAGATTCATGTCTATGATGGCATGGGAAAAGGCAAGTCTCAGGCGGCTTTGGGAGTGGTTTTGCGCTCCATTGGTCTAGGGATTAATGCCGCTGATGATGAAGCGTTCACGCCTGCCAACTATGCGGGTACACAAGCTGGTTCGCGCCTGTCATCCAGCCGTGTCTTGTTGCTGCGATTTCTCAAAGGGCCGGGACGTAATTATGATGAGGATGCGGCGATTGAAGCTTTGCAACGCGGCTTTCCTCACTTAATTGACCAAGTCCGCACGGGACGTGCTTCTTTCTTTTCCAGAGAGGATGTGACGCGCTTTGATGCCCTGGAGGCTCAACGGGGTTGGGATGTCGCCAAGGGAGCGATTGCCTCTAACCTTTATTCGGTGGTTGTTTTGGATGAACTCAACCCGGTTTTAGACTTGGGTTTACTCGCCGTAGATGAGGTGATTAAGACTTTAAAAAATAAGCCGGAAAACCTAGAAATTATTGTTACAGGTCGGGGAACGCCTCAAGCCTTGTTAGATATTGCGGATTTGCACACAGAGTCTGTGCCTCATGACCATCCAGTGTCTAGGGAACAGGGGATTGAGGGCATCGAAATCTACACGGGTGCCGGGAAGGGAAAATCCACCAATGCTTTGGGTAAGGCGTTACAAGCGATTGGTCGGGGCATTAGTACCGACAAGTCCCATCGAGTGCTGATTATACAATGGCTCAAGGGTGGAGCGGGTTATACAGAAGATGCCGCGATCGCGGCACTGAAGCAATGTTATCCAGATTTAGTCGATCATCACCGCTGTGGGCGAGATGCGATCGTTTGGCGAGGACAACAGCAGATTGCCGATTATGTGGAAGCCGAGCGAGGCTGGGAAATGGCCAGAGCCGCTTTAGCTTCAGGGATGTATAAAACCATCATTATGGACGAACTCAATCCTACCGTTGATTTAGAACTGTTGCAGGTCGAGCCAATTGTGGATGCGTTGTTACGCAAACCCCGCGACACAGAAGTGATTATTACAGGTCGCTGTTTGAATCAACCTGCTTATTTTGACTTAGCCAGCGTCCACTCGGAGATGATTTGTCACAAGCATTACTGTGAAAAGGGAGTGGATTTGAAACGAGGGGTAGATTTTTAAGACCGTTTCGTTCTTACGCCACTCCGGACTGGGGTGAACAGCAGACACAATCCCTCAGCAATCGTGTGGCAGGTTGGGGTCGTTGCAGTAACCAGCGCAGCATGTGTGGTAGTTGCTCTCGCCAAGCGGTTTTGTTGTCAGCGTTGCCTTCGGCTAGCAAAAAGCACAACTCGTGTTCGCAGTAGCCAAGATGTTTTAAATGCTGATAAAAATCTGTGGTACTGGTGAAATAATCCATCCAAATTCCGTAGAACGAGTACTGTTCTTGGCTGCGAACTTGGAGGAGGATTTTAGACCAATACTGAGTGTGACGATCCCAGTATTGAAAGAGGCGATCGCTTCCCCACTTCAAAGGAGGAGAAATACTGCCAATTCGACCAAAAATTTGAGGATATTTCTTCCCTAAAAAGAGTGAAAACGAGCCACCCAAACTGGTTCCCATGACACCTGTCCAGTGCGATTCTGGTCGGGTGCGGTAGTGATGATCGATGTAAGGTTTGAGATGATGAACGAGAAAATCAGCCGTTAACAAACCACGCCCCCCATACCAAGGCGAGTACTCTGCCAGTCGATTCGGCAAATGATCAACACCCACGATAATCCAAGGTGGGATACTACCTTCCGCAATCAGGCGCTCTAGCGTTAGATTAATTCCTAAATTATCGTAAACCGCTGATTCCGGGTGAGAAAAGATATTTTGCCCGTTGAACATATACAGCACCGGAAACCGACGGTTGGGTTGCTGATGATAAGCCTCAGGGGTAAAAATCCTTAAAGTACGTTTGACCAGTTCGAGCGGCGAGTAAAAGTCGCAAATGATTTGGATATTACCCATTCTCTTTGGCTCTTGGGGCGATCGGGTTGGGAGCTGGAAGCGCTCAATGTATCACATCCCTAGCTCAAAACTGGAAGTGTTTGATCGGGAATCATTGTTCCTCCGTATTTTGGAAGATGAATGGTGCTTCCGCAGTACCCTTAGGGGTACTTTTTTTCCCTAACTTCTATCCCTTGATAGCGATTTTTTTAAGATTATTATTCATCCCCACAGAGGTTGACAAAAGGGTCATGACTAGGAATGAATTTTAGGGAACTTCGCCCAGCTTTCCAACGGTTCAGT
>DATNQL010000412.1:0-1647 GCA_036704025.1 Stenomitos sp. | reverse complement strand
AAAGAAGCCGCAGCAGAACTTGAGTTGGAAAAGATAGGTGTTTGAAGGAGGCAGGGGGCAGTCCTGCCTCACTACTCACTATTGTTCATAAAAAAACAGTCATGGATAAACAACTTCTAGGATGGTTATTGCTTGTGGGGTTAGGATTCCCCTTGTTGAGTATACTGCTGGGTGAAGCCGCCTCAAGATTGCAACGACAGCAGCACCCCTTAGCCGTTGGGCTGCGCCAGGTGCGCGAGTATGTGTTACCTCCCTTAGCCGTCATCTTGGTCATGCGACAGGTTTTCAGCGTCGCTGGCAAAGATTCCTGGGCACGTTTTGTGGAAACGTTAACTTGGGTTGCCATTATTGTGGCGGGACTTTCTTTAATCAATGCCCTGTTAACTACCAAAAAGCAACCGATCAAATGGCAAATTCATGTCCCTAGCTTGTTTTTTCAGGTCGCTAGGGGTTTAGTAATTTTAGCCATTGGCTATCACATTATTACTGGAGTTTGGAGTATCAATCTGAGTGGTGCGGGCAGCGCTGTGGGGTTAGCTTCAGCGGTCATTGCCCTAGCGCTGCAAGATACCCTCAGTAACTTGGTGTCAGGATTGCTACTGCTCTTTGCCAAACCGTTCAACACAGGTGATTGGATTGAGGTAGATGGACAGCAGGGGCGGGTACTCGAGCAAAATTGGTGGTCAGTTACGATAGCAACTCCTGCCAGGAAATTAAACGTTCCCAATGGAGTGTTGTCGAAGGCAAGCATTATCAATTACGGTCAGGGAGCAATGTGGAAAACTATTTCTGCCAGCTTTTCTTATGACGACTCTCCTGATGAAGTAATTCCAGCACTCAGTAGCTTGTTGGAGGGTATAGATCTGATCGAAGGCAAAGGTTTTGCTGAGGTTAGTTCTTATGGAGACTCCAGTATCACCTACGACCTTTGGTATAAAGTGCTGCCTGAAAAAGCTATTTTCGTTGCTCCGGAACTCAAATTCCGACTTTACTATCTAACCAAACGTTATGGTTTTACCTCTCCCTATCCGATCTCAGTGCAGTACACTATTAATGCGGAACAAGGAGTACCGAGCCGGATTCCCCAAGTCGTCGAGAACCGCCAAGAGGAATTGGTCACTTATTTGCGATCGCTCCCTTATTTCCTAACGCTTAATGATAACCAGATTGAGAAACTGGCTCAACGGGCTAAATTTAAAGCCTACGGTAAGGGTGAGTTAATTGTTCAGGAAGGGAAAAAAGACGAAGGACTTTATATTCTGTGCAAGGGCAGAGGAGAGGCTTACCTCAAAGATGAACAAGGTAACCGCCAAATCGTGAACCAACTTGAACTTAACGAAGCTTTTGGTGAAATGGCTATCTTTCCAGGAGAGGTAAGTCCCGTGACAGTTGTTGCCAACGAAGAAGTTGAGGTGGTAGTGATTCGGGCCAAAGAAATTATCGAAGCGATCGAGTCTAACGAAAAATTTGCTTCAGAGACTCTTCAGTATATCGATGAACGGAAAAAGATGGTTCGACTTGCCAAAGGAATTAAGGAGGATGTAAATCCGCTGCTGAACAAAAATGGTCGCCGAGTGCAAGTGGGAAGATAGGATATGTCATTTCACCATCAACGTCACAAAAGCGCCTTCGACCCCCTGCCTCCTC
>DATNQL010000411.1:0-2557 GCA_036704025.1 Stenomitos sp. | reverse complement strand
ATTATTTGTCATTGTCCTTTCCCGCTTGACCCATCAGCGCGGTTAAAAACAAATTTATTTAACTTTGCTCACTGACGACTTTCAGCGTCTTGAGGCTGGGATCGCTACAACCCGTGAGGGTACCCCCTAAAATCAGCACTTGTTGTAGATATTCAATCGCTGCCGGATTAATCATTTCTCCTGGCATTAAGGCTGGGATACCCGGTGGATAGGGGCAAACCCACTCCGCACTAATCCGATCTAGGGTTTGTTCAACGGGTAGTGTTTCGGTTGGGGCAAAGAAAGCCTCACGAGGAGAGAGTGCTGGACAAATGATAAAGGATGAAGGATGAACGAACAGCAATTCAGCCTTCCACTTTTGGAGTAAATCTTGCAAAGGGGCGACACACTTGGGGCAGTAATTGTCCTGGCTGATGATGCTAAAGGCTTGGACTAATTGCTGAATATCGGCTTCTGTATTACCCAAACTAATGATAAAAGTCAGATGTTCCAGTGTCGGCAACTCTGCCGTGACGCCGAGTTGTTGATGGAAAATTTCATCCGCTTCAAACCCACTCAACCCTAACTCAGAGACTTTGACAACCAGTCGTGTTCGATCAATGGCAAAAAAACCGGGACTGTTGACGGGTTCTAAAACGGATAATCGGGGCAGTTGGCTAATTTTATTTCTCGCCTCTTGGGCAAGGTACAAGGTTCGAGTCATGAGTTGTTCGCCTTGCAAAGCCATTTGTTGCCGTGCAGCATCCAATGAGGCGAGGAGGAGATAGCTGGGACTGGTAGACTGTAGCAATTGTAAAGATTTACTTAATCGCTCCCGATCAATTCGGTTCCCCTGAACATGCAGCATGGATGCCTGAGTCATCGCACCCAGAACTTTATGGGTGGATTGCACGGTTAAGTCAGCACCGACTGATAAAGCGGAGGGAGGTAAGTCGGGATGGAAAGCAAAGTGAGGGCCGTGGGCTTCATCGACCAGTAAGGGGATGTTATGTTCATGAGTTAAATGAGCGATCGCTTGTATATCCCCACAAACTCCCTGATACGTCGGATAAAGCATCATCACGGCTTTCGCGTCTGGATATCGCTTGAGCGCCGTGGCAACGGCGGCGGCTGTGATGCCATAAGCTAGACCTGTAATCGGATCGTAGTCTGGGTTGATAAAGATGGGGATCGCCCCTGACAGCACCAAACCGGCGATCGCGCATTGATGGATATTGCGAGGCAGGATAATTTTATCCCCGCTATTACAGGTGGCTAAGATTGCCGCCATCACTCCAGCCGTGGAACCATTGACGAGAAACCAGGTTTTATCCGCCCCAAACGCTTCTGCGGCCAAGGCTTGTGCCTCTTTGATCACCCCTTCAGGCGCAAATAAGTTATCCAAGTCGGGTAATTCTGGTAAATCCGCCGGAAACACAGACGCCCCCAACAAATTGGCAAGGGGTTGCGGGATGCCCTGTCCTCGCTTGTGTCCTGGTGCATAAAACGGAGCATGAGGCTTATGAACGAGTTCTTGTAGGGCTTGTAGTAAAGGGGCTTGTGTTTGGTCTAGCATTTTATCACAAATTGGCAGTCTTGAGGGAAGCCTAGCTGCTTACTTTCCCATTCCTAACGATTAAAGCAACAGCACCCCCATCAGACGCAACGTAGAGAGCCAATCACCAGGCAAGTTTCTCCATCCTGAAGGACAAGGGATTTGGGTTTGCTGGTTTTGGTGTTTCCTGAGCAGGCAATCATTTACCCCCTCCCTTGACCTAGACAGCGAATGTGCAACGCTATCGCCACGCGTTGTTTAAATATACAATTATCAGCCAAAGGCTCGGAAGTACTAGCTCTTGTCTGATTCAGGATTAAACGTAGATTGTACTGAGGCATAGCTATTTGGGGTGATGTAAGGTTGAGGATTTCCCTCTACCTTGGTGGAATCAAGATTTGGTATGACCAGAATTATGATTTACCCTGCTCCAGAGCCACAGATTCCCAGTCCAGAACCTGCCCCCTTACCCTCGCCAAATCCCGCTCCATCGCCCGATCCCGCACCTATCCCTGAACCCGTACCCAGTCCCATTCCTCAACCCGTTCCGGTGCCTGTACCAGAGCCTGTCCCTGCACCCGTTCCCCAACCTGCGGTACCCCAACCTGTACCCGAAATCGTGCCGTCTCCCATTCCTCAAACGGTACCTGGAACGATTCCCCAAACCATTCCTGGAGTCCAATAAAATTTAAGATGGTTTAGTCTTCATCTAAATCCCTGATCTAACTCCTAATCAAACTGTCATGCTAAGAGCCGGAATTGTTGGACTGCCTAACGTGGGCAAATCCACTTTGTTTAATGCCTTGGTGGCTAATGCCAAGGCGGATGCTGCTAACTTCCCTTTTTGCACGATTGAGCCGAATGTCGGCGTCGTGGCAGTGCCGGATGAGCGGCTGCAAGTTCTGGCCAAAATTTCTAACTCCGAGCAAATCGTGCCAACTCGTGTGGAGTTTGTCGATATTGCCGGTTTAGTCAAGGGTGCCAGTCAAGGCGAAGGGTTGGGGAACCAATTCTTAGCCAATA
>DATNQL010000410.1:0-18003 GCA_036704025.1 Stenomitos sp. | reverse complement strand
AGCCTAAAGGATTTTCAACTTACAGGGTCGGGCAGATGGCAAAAATTAAGGGTGTTTGTTCCGAATCATGAAAACGAATTTCTAACGGATAGGTCTGGTTCGCTTGCAAATCAAAGGATTCCACACTCACATAACCTGGATAGATGCGCTGTGCGCTGGCTGATGCCTGAGGCGTCCGCAGGGTCAAAGTGCCACCACGAGGTAAACGAGCGGTAACACGGAGCTTCGGTACTCCCTCTTGCATTTCATATTCAGCCTGAACTGTTACAACGCCCACAGAGGTCTGCCACTGCCGCTCTACAGGAGTTCGATTCGGAGAAATCGGCACCGTTAGAGCGCTGATAATCTCTTTAGCTGCCAATAGCGCTAGCGTCATCTTTTGTTCATTAGACGCCGCCTCGTAACTGCTCGGCAAGGAGAGCAGTTGTTCGTTGGGGCTGGAATTTACGGAACTTTCGCTGCGAGAGCTTCTGGCACTGGTACCCCCAAACGCGGGTGATAGAAGAACCATTCCGGCGAAATGGTTGAGCGCCTGAAATTGATCGGGGAATAAACTTTCCACCGCATGAACCAGTTTGGCTCCGAGCTGCCGTCGGGAATACACAGCCTCAGAACAGGCATCTAAGAGTTGTGCTAAAACATTTTCTGGTAGGGTAACGGGTAGAGTCAGGTTAAATAACTGAGGCATCCACAAGCGAACGGGAGGAACCCAACTCTCTTCTAGGGCGTCAGAAGTATTGGATTCATAGTCAGACAGTTCCGTCTCCCACGGAAATAAAGGGGGATGACGTTCGATTTCAGCTTGTAGTCGGCGTTTTAAAATGGCCTGGAAACGGTTTTGCACGGTCGGCATTTCTCCCAAGTCGTAAGGGCGGCTTGAACCGCCCGGTACATCGTCCTCACGAGCAAGGATCGGGTTCGAACTTGCCCATGCGCGGTATTGATCCGCTTCGTTGGTGTTAAAAGGTGCAATGTTCAACTCTTCTAAATCAACTGGGTCTATTGGCTCCAATTCAAAATCCGCTGCTTTGGGTTCCTTAGGAGAGACAGCATGGTCTGCTTGACCCTCTGCTGGAGGTGAAGCAGCGGGAACGGACTCTTCTAGTAGCCAGGTTATTAAACGGCTATACAGGGTGTCCGAGTTGTTATACATGTCACTATTCATCTTGAGATGCACCAGATCCGGATACTGAACTATTGCGAATATCCCAGGCAAGTTCGAGTAATTTAAACCAACGCTTTTCGACCTGGGTAACCGTACAACCTAAGGCTTGGGCAATTTCATGGGTTGAGCGACTTTGCTGCTTGAGATCGAGTAATTCTTTCTGAGTCGCGTTCATCTTGGTCTGAAACCGCTGCCACTCCCAGGGCGTCAGTCCCAGATTCCGCTCCAAATCGGCTTCTAGCCACTGATGCACCAGTTCCCAGCGGTGAGACAGGGCAAACCGAATCAGATGATACTTAAACCGTTGCTGCAAATAATCTCTCTGTCGAGGGGTTAACCCTAAAATCTCCTCGATTTCGCTTGTGGGGAGGTCTTGCAGGCGTAATACAAAGTATTCGGCACAATCATGTTGCTGACGTTCCTCTAAATAGGCGAGTAATTCCTCAATTACCGTATCCCGTAGGTTGGCTTCTAGGGGTTCGGGTTCGGAGGCAACCATCATCTCTCGTACTTGCTGAATGGCCGCATCGTTCCAGTTCGCATCGGAGTCTGGTGTTGCGCCTTCAGCCGCGGTATCCATATCCACTGACGTTTCTGGCGGTTGCTGCTGGGAAAACGTTTGCGCTCGCAGAATGATTAATTGCTGGGATCGACGACCGGGTAAGGGAATACGCCGCTTCCCATAACGCTCGGTAAAGGCCATGTATTCCGCCAATTCCAACAGGCTGCGCGGACGATAACTGGCATCAATCAAGTTCTCCCGCCGAAAGGCATTCAAGGCTTCCACGTAGAACCCTTGTAAGAAATCTTCGATTAAGGTCAGCCGTGCTTGGTAGCTGGCTGGTGCCTGAGGGGGTGTAATGTAGCGGTAGACAATCGCGCTCAGAGTACTCTGAAGCTCAATCCGTCCCCGTTGTGACCCCAGTTTGTAGTAACTTAAAACTTGCTTGAGGCGATGGGTTGCCAGGGTATGTGCCCAACTCTCAACATCTCCTGAAGTCTGGATTCGACTGCTTTCGTTACAGATTCGACTGACTTCATCGGCTAAACGTGCTGCCACGTCGCGGCAATTCTGATCGGAAGCACGAACGGACTGCCGGAATTCGTTATACAGCAGTTGAAAAATTGCCTCCACGCCCTGGCAGACTTCCCTCATGATTTTCATTGGTTATCAAAGACCCTAACACAAACGCACGCTCGACTGTTTTGATCTGGGTTTAGACTCAAGATAGCAGCACCATTGATGACAGTTCTCATGAATTTAGACCTACAAATTCAAGTTCTGATTGATAATGCACCACAAGACGGGACGACGCCCAAAATGATGGAAGCGATCGCACCTGTCCTTAAACTCGTTGCCACTCAGCTACGACATTCGGAGTATCATATTCTCCAAACTCCCGATGAGAGTTGGCTGCTCACGACACTGAGTAATCGCGCTCAACCTGAGGTCCAGAAAAATGTTATTTATGCTTTTGGGACTCTCAAAGATGCGGTTGATTTTCAGTCGGTTTCTGACCCTCAAATTCTCGCTGCGGCTGTACCTGTCACTCACATTCTGTTCCAAATGTTGGCGCTAGACGCCGTTACAAGTATAGTTTTCTTCGATACACCCGGTAATCTAGCGGCTGGGACAGAGGTACGTCGAGATGAGCTACAAACTTTAATTCAAACGCAACTACAACAAACCCAGTCCGTACCTAGGTCATATCCTAGCAACCTTCCTCCAGATATTGCTTGAACACCTCTTGCCAACGGTTAATAAAGATGGTAGATTCAACCTTTCTCTTGATGGGTAGATGATTGTGTCCTTAGCCCAACGCGGAGGGCGTCTAGCCAGGAAAACTCCCTCTCCATCCTAAGAGCTTTGTAGCGGCAGATTGAACCCTGGTTGTGTCAACTATGCTCCATTGTAGAGTTCAGCCATCGATTAGGGGCAGCGAGGCGCTACGAGTAAGCTTGACGACTTGGCGCTTCAACGAGTGACCCTCTGCTGACACTCTTGGAAATGGCTCGTGTACTAACCTACTGTTATTGTGACTCGATACTCATACAACTGACGATTTAATCCTTAAGTTTTGTCACAAAACCGGGATTGACTCCTGAAAAATTAGGCAGTCCCTGTAAAGGTACTTATTATTCTTGGGCATTGTCAATATTATGTAAAGAAACGATAATGAAGTGTTCATGGTTAGGATAGTTTAGGAGATCACAAACGGCGGAACTCGGTGAATCGCAGTCGCGAATCATGCGCTTTACTTAGTACAAGCGACTTAGGACATAATCCGCTAAATCAATCAGGGTTTGAGCCGAGATTGAGGGCTTGAGAACCACCAAGCTTTGTACCGCGACCTGAGCGTGGTGTGCTGCCAAGGCGCGGGAGCGTTCAATCCCTTGACTCTCTTTAACCAAAGCGATCGCTTGAGGAATATCATCCGGCTGGGCAAATTCTCGCTCAATGAGTACCTCTAGATAGGGTTTTTCTTCCAAGGCATATAAAACTGGAGCGGTAAGATTGCCACTAATTAAATCCGATCCCGCCGGTTTACCCAAGGCTTCCGTCGAACCGGTGAAGTCCAAGATATCATCGATAATTTGGAAAGCTAACCCAAAATGATATCCATAGCGATACAAGTTTTCGGCAACCTCTGCCGATACGCCACTCAGTAGCCCAGCGGCTTTGGCACTATTAGCCAGAAGAGAAGCTGTTTTACGATAAGTTTTCTCCAGATAGGCTTCTAGGGTCAGAGTGGTATCAAATCGAGTCAGCCCTTGCTGAATTTCGCCTTCTGCCATGTCTTTAATCACTTCTGACAGCAGTTTGACAACTTCTAAATTGCCGAGATTAGCCAGGTACCAAGCCGCTTGACCGAACAAGAAATCTCCCGCCAGTACCGCCACACGGTTGTTGAATAAACTATGGACGGTGGGAACGTTGCGACGCACCTCTGCCTCATCGACGACGTCGTCATGAACCAGACTCGCCGTGTGAATCATTTCTGTAATTTCTGCCAGACGACGATGACGCGGGGTAATGTCGGAATCGAGCATGGTCGCCCGCGAAATTAAAAACACGATTGCCGGTCTAACTCGCTTTCCCTGTGCCCCGAATAAGTGTTCGGCTGCGGCATAGAGTATGGGGTGACGGGCACCGACCAGGTTCTTTAAGTTTTCGGTCAGCAGACACAGGTCTGCTTCTACGGGGGCAAAAAGGGAAGTTACTGAGGTCATGGATTAGCCGACTCAGAGGTATAGGTTACGAAAGTTTACAATTTCTTTTTTTAATTTTAGGCGAAGCGTCCCCTACAGGGAAGTTTTGTTGGATTAATCACTGTGCCCAAGCGTAATACCAGGGTTTGTATCGACATATTAAGTCCCTGAAAAAATTAGTGTAACTCGCCAGGATTGTTGTGTTAATCTAAATAGTAAGGGTTTCAAAAAATTAATACATTTATTGATTCCAAGGTGATAAAGGAAAATATTCCTTTATACCGATGGTGTAATACGCATTCGATAGGCAGAGTGCCTGATGTTTCTGGACAACTCCCCAGTGGTATCACTGGGGACGGTTGTCTGTCAGACATAATAATAAACTTCCCGCTGGGCAAAGATTCTGAGCCGAGCCATAGTGTCCTGTTCAGAAAGTTGACTGACGGGAACCAACGGTGAAGTTAGAGGGAACATGCTCTGTCTCCCTAGATATTTGTATGCCAACAGCGTCCTAATTCCATAAGGATTGGGAAGACGCTGTTGGAAGAATTTGTATTGAATTTTCCTTTCCCTCCCTCGTGTCCACACTTATGATTTATATGGATATGCCTGTGATTATTCCTCTTCTGGCGACTGGTTATCTATTAACTATTTATCTGCTATTGACTCTAGCGCAGCGGACGATCAAGAATTCGCGTTACGTGGACAACTCTGTGACAGACGCTTACGCTCCTTTCGGGTCAACCGAGCAGACCGCTCAGACTGAGGAGGTTGAAGCTTGGTCGTTTCAGGTGAGTGGTTTAACTTCATTAGCCCCCGATGAGTTAACCCCTCCTGTCGTACCCGTGTCAAACGTGCAAAAAGCCAGTCGTGTATCTTAACTGGCTCTAAATCCGGGAGAGAGACTAAAATCAGAAATTTTTTCAGGTTCTTCCTCTCCCTCCCCCTATAATTCAAGATTAATTTTTTATTCTCTAAAGACTAATACACCGCCCCTTGTGGGCGTTTTTTTTGGGCTTTTGTCCTCACCACTCCGACCCAGGGAGACAATTTCGGAGGGGTTAGAGCTATGTTCACTCTACTGACTCTAGCGGAGCCATCGGGGGAGATACGGTTGGCAGAGATACTTTTTCCGCCACTGGAGTGCAACCCAGCCATTGTACAGAGAGTTTGGCAAACTGTTGAGGACAACCGCTAACACAAAAGCGAGTCGGCAGTGGTGCTCGATTATTCCTCAGTCCTAGAATGTCTAGTTCTTGTGCCGCCGCTGCCACGACGTGAACAGCCGGGTCAACGAGTTGGACGGCGGGAGGTAGGATTGTCCGTAGGACGGGAGCCAGAAGCGGATAATGAGTACAGCCATAAATCAGGGTATCGATTCGCTGCTGTAATAACGGGTCTAGGTACTGCCGCGCGACCTCAGCCGTGTAGGGGTCGTGGACACGGTTTTGCTCCACTAACGGCACAAACTCTGGACAGCCCACTTGCCAAACTTGTGCCGTCGCTTCAATTTCGGATATGGCACGCCGATAAGCATTGCTAGAAGCCGTTGCTGGGGTGGCAATTACCCCAATACGCCGACCTTGTTGAACCGCCGCACGCGCACCCGGTAAGATTAACCCCAAAATCGGCAAATGAAACTCGCGTCGTAAGGTTTCCAACGCTAGAGCATCACTGGTATTACAGGCCAGGACAACCATTTTGACATCCTGTTGCACCATCCAGCTCAAGATCTCAAAACCGAACTGCACAATTTCATGGCGCGACCTTGTGCCATAGGGTAGTCGCGCTGTGTCAGCAAAGTACAGGATCGATTCATTGGGGAGTTGTCGGTAGAGTTCTCTCAAAACGGTGAGACCACCAACACCGCTATCGAAAACACCGATACGACGCGGCTGAGGTTCTTCCTGGGTTGGGTCAGCAGGGCTATAGGTTTCCTGACCCAGAAAGTTAGGTGTGTTGGGGTCAGAGGGATATTGCCCGCGAGGGTCACTGAGGGAGGATGTGGAAAAGTTGATCACCGATATTTGTTAGGAGAAAGATGTTTAACTATTTTGCTGAATGTACTGGAGAATACCACGAGCGATCGCTTGTGCCATCTGGCTGCGGTAAGCGGCGTTAGACAGTTTGGCCGCATCCTCTCTCCCCGTGACAAAACCCACTTCTACTAAGACTGATGGCATAGAAGTCTTCCTGATGACGTAAAACCGTGCCCGTCGGATACCCCGATCTTTAATATCCAGATTTTGCAAGATACTACTGTGAATGGTCTGGGCAAGACGCTGACCGTTGGAGTAATAGTACGTCTCTAAACCGCTAATATCAGGTCGGTTCGGGCCGATGGAATTGGCATGGATACTGACAAACAAGTCAGCATTCGCTCGTTCAGCCATGGTGACTCGTGGTGCTAGATCCACAAAGTAATCCGACGTTCGCGTCATCACGGCTTGGATTCCTTGTTGCTCCAAGAGGGATGCCACCTGTTGAGCAATGGGCAGGATAACATCTACCTCTCGCAACCCACCCAAGCCGATCGCACCAGGGTCTTTCCCACCGTGTCCCGGATCAACCATGACTAAAACACGCCCCTTGGGTACACGGGGAGATACCACCGGTGGATTATTGATGGTCGGGGGCGGCGATGGAGTATTCCTCTCCGGCAGGGGCACAGGAATCGAGCTGATGGGCAGCGTTCCGGATTGGAATGGCTTGACTTGTAGCACCAACAGCTCATCATTAAGCTGATTGAGTTCCCCAATCTGAGCATCCGCAGCCGGTTGAACCAAAATCACAACGGTACGTAAATCTTGCTGCCGGAGCAGTACCCGCGACAAAGGGCTATTAGCATCGAGTTGCGGCCCCCTGACTCGTTCAGCCAATCGAGCCGAGGGAATTGTAATGCGGTAAGCTTTGGCGATCGCATCCCAAGTGCTAAACGCCCTCACGGGTTGGTTCGCCCGAATTAAAAGCTGAGTCTGATTGTTCCCCAGTTCAACGGACTCAATCGTCGCGACTTCACCCACAGCCGAGGTAGAAATCGGTCGATTGGGTATTCCCAGCAACGGTGGTCTCTGGGAGGATTGATTCCTGGGAGGCGTATTTGTGGGGGGTTGACTAGGAGATGGCCCAATCCGCTGAGGCGTCGGTAATTGAACCGTCCACTCTCGTGGGGAAAGCCCTCGGAATTTCACTGCCTTGGGATCTAGGGTGTAACCGGGCGCTAATTCAATCACAATTCGAGTTGTATTGTTGTCCAGTTGTCCCACACGAACTTCTCGAATCGCCCCACTGACCTGTTGATTGGTGGTTGGACGTCCCAAATCAATCCCAGGCAGGTCAATGACTACCCGTGTCGGATTGGTCATCAGTAAGGCTTTGGGTTGAACCCCACTGTCAGTAATAAACACCAATCGGTTCTGATTGCGATCAAAACGCCACTGTAGAAGTTGACGCGCTTGGGCGGCAGATGAAAGCAGAAAAACCATTAAAAAGCTGGGAAGTACTAGTAGCCAGCGAAATTTCACAATTATTGCTCCTCGTTAAAGCGCGGTGTTGCATCGAAATAGGGGTTGGGTGATAAACCAAAATCAGGGGAGTTGTGGGCGTGAAGACTTTATCCACGTTCTTCCCGATTGTCAAGACATCTTCATGAGTTCTGACTACACGTATGTGCCAACACTGACTCCAGCGTTTTGCCGCACTCTTCAATGCATACCAATGGGCATCTGTCTGCTCAAGACAGTCAACTTCAAGGGACGTAGACTAGCAAACTTAAGTTTCAGGAGAAATAGTATACACAGAATTGGCTCAATCAAAAATATAGATTGAGTGATGTACAAAGGCGATCAATGTTAAAAAGATTAATCCTTGAAAGTCACTTTTCATGAACCTTTCTTTCGTTCCTCAATCGCTGCAATGTCCTCGAATGACTCCTGGCGTCGGTTGACGGCTGGTTCTACAACCACTGATTCTGTGCTTGCCCCGTCTAAGGTTGGTATTTCTGAAGGTGTAGTCTCCAACTCGGATTCCTGAAACACAAATCGCAGCAAGGGAGGAGCGACAAAAGTTGTCAAAATGACCATCATGATAATCGCAGCCTCCATCGCTGGTGATAGGACACCACTAGCCGAACCTACACCCAAAAAAACCAGTCCCACTTCGCCTCGGGGAATCATCCCAACACCAATGGCTAGGCGGTTGATTCCAGGTTGACCGAATACAAACAGACCCGTAACTACCTTACCCAGAATCGCAACTCCAATCAGGAAAACCGCCAAAATCAAGCCTTCCCGATTAGCAGGAATGGTGGGATTGAGAACCCCCAGATCCGTTTTTGCTCCGACGACTACAAAGAAAATCGGGACAAGCATATCAGCAACAGGAATCACCTGTTCTTCTAATTCCCGACGCTTATCGGTTTCTGCTAGAACTAGTCCCGCCGCAAAGGCTCCTAAAATGGCTTCTAAGTGAATGACAGCGCCAATGTAGGACAGGATAAAGGCAAAAATGAGTGCCGTCAGCAAGAGCTGACCGCGAGTTTTCATTTCATTGACTAAGGCAACGAAATAGGGGCTTAAGAAACGACCTAACAAAATAGCCCCAAGCAAGAAAACAGCGGCACTAATAATCAAATAAATGACGTTGCCGATCTGGATTTCTCCAGTCTTTGCCAGACTGGCAACAACGGCCAAGACGATAATTCCAAGTACATCATCCAGAACCGCTGCACCAATGATAATTTGACCTTCTGGCGAACTCAGACGACCGATTTCTGCTAGAACTTTTGCCGTAATTCCAATGCTGGTGGCGGTCAAAGCTGCACCCGCAAAAATCGCAGGGATAGGAGGAATATTAAATAAATAAATTAATCCAGCCGTACCAGCAGCAAAGGGAACTACAACCCCAATAACGGCGACAACAGCCGCTTGGGGACCAACACGAATTAGTTCTTTTAGATCCGACTCTAGTCCAATTTCAAACAATAGAATCACGACCCCTAATTCTGCCAAAATTGAGATCACCTCGCTCTGGGCTTGAAAGACTGAAACGGCGGCTTCTGGACTTAAACCCGCCGTCGTTTGCAGAAAGCTCACCAGCAAAGAATTGCTGACATCGGCACTACTTTCTGGGAACACCAACAGATGAAGAGCAGAGACTCCTACGGCTACACCACCCACAAGTTCCCCTAATACGGGTGGTAAGTTTAGTCGAGCACAAATCTCACCGCCCAATTTGCTGGCGAAGTAGATCACGACCAAACTCAGAAGTACTCCGGCGAGGATCAGTGATTCGTTTGCTGATTCTTGGGGAGTTGCCTCTGCCATCAGCAGAGGGTGAGTCCCGAAAGACGAAAATAATTTGGTAGGGTCGAAGAAACTCACCCAGGCAGTGATGTCAGCCATTCGTGGTAGTTGCGAAAAAATCATTCTTTCTACTCTACAAGTTTCTTAACGAAATCAAGCCTTCCTTGGGTTGATTCTGCTGGGCAGTTAAGTACGATACAAAAAGGTTACTCACCCGCCAGTTGAAGAATTCGCTGCCAATATTCAGCAGAAACGGGGACGACGGAGAGTCGAGGCAGACGGACGAGGTCGAAGTCGGTGAAGTGATGATCGTGCTTAATCTGTGTTAGGGTAACAGGCCGAGGGAGCGATCGAACGGCGCGAATGTCCACAACTACACGACGAGGGTCATTAAGCGCGGGGTCAGGATAGGGTAATGACATAATTTCAGCCATCCCCACGACCTGCCGCTCTTTGCCTGTGTGGTAAATCAACCCTTTGTCTCCTAATTTCATGCTACGGAGATGTTTGAGGGCAAGAGGATTTTTGACACCATCCCAGACACCACACCCAGCTTGCTCTAGATCGCTGTACGAATAGTCTTGGGGTTCGCTTTTGAGTAGCCAGTAGGCCATCGGTTGAAGAGAAAAACTACAGATTAAAAGAAGGCAACTTTAGCTGAGTTGCTAAAACCGTAACGACTGAAAATTTTGACCCTCTATCGTGGCAAAGTAGAAGCCAACAACAGATTCATGATATCAAGTCATCCTGGTTGTTCCGTTATACCTCTGAGGCTACGACCCGAACGAAAGCCTAAAAATTATATCGGTTAGGAAGATTTGGCCTTATTTGAGATTAGGAGAATCCTGGGTATGAATCAAACTTTTCTCTCTCGTTCCTGCAATATCTTGAGTCAGCGGTTGCCAACGGTTTCTTTAATGGTTGGACTCCTGACTCTCACACTAACTCAACCGACGCTGGCACAGGAAAAACTGCTACGAACCCTTACCGTAACGGGGCGTGGTGTGGAATCTATTGCCACCACAAAGACTCAGGTGCAGTTGGGTGTTGAAGTTCAGGGAAAGACGGCGACAGAGGTTCAACAGGAAGTGGCGCGTCGCTCATCGGCGATTGTGGAGTTGCTGCAATCGCGGAATGTGGAAAAGTTGGAAACGACGGGTATTCGACTCAACCCGGTTTATCGTTCCGAAGACAACCAGGCACCCCAGATCACCGGTTATTCCGGTACGAATACCGTTAGTTTTCGCACCTCGACTGAGCAAGCGGGTAAGCTCTTGGATGATGCCGTTCAAGTCGGTGCCACGCGAATTGATGGTATTAGCTTTACAGCTTCTGATGAGGCGATCGCATTAGCGCAAAAACAAGCTCTACGTGAAGCTACTCAGGATGCTCAACAGCAGGCAGATGCCGTCTTGAACACCCTCAATCTCACCCGTAAAGACATTGTCAGCATTCAACTCAATGGCGCTACCCCACCCCCAGAACCCAGATTTCGGGAACAATTCTCTACCACAACTAAGCTATCGGGCGATGCCATAATGGCGATTGTTGGGGGTGAGCAAGAGGTGCAAGCTTCTGTAACGCTACAAATCAGCTATTAGTGCTGCCATGACTGACTCAGGGCAAACACAGGGGTGCTTCACCATATGATTGTTGCCACACCTCGAATGAGTTATGGTTAGTTAAGCCTGTCCCTCTACCATTGAATCTCTCAAAATTCTGTATCGTTGAACTGATTAGCACTACCCGGTTCATTGTCTCGTTTGGAACCCAATAATTCCAACCGATCCACTTGAATGATGGGGGTTGAACGTTCTACTCCTGTGGTGCGATCGCTCCAATGCTCGATCTTCAAAGAACCTTGTACCCCAATTAATTTTCCCTTGCGAACATAATTAGCCGCCACTTCCGCCGTCTTACCCCATAGCTCCAAATTGAACCAGTCCGGCTGATCATTATTCCGTGTCCGCCGATCCACGGCCAGCGTTAGCTTACACTTCACCTTGCCAGACTCGAAATACTTCACATCGGGATCTCCACCCACCCGACCAACTAGATTGACAACGTTGAGACTCATCGTTTTTAGTACTCTTGTACTTATGTTGCGGATCTACTGTAACGAATTTAGGGAGACAATCACAATAACTAAGGGGGGTAAACTTTACCAAATCTTTAAATAAGGAAGGAATATACTGAATTTAACTTTCACCCGGATGAGGTATGACCTCACCTGAATGATAGTTTCAGCTTGATTGTTGATGATTTCTGATAATGAATTGCTTTACCTCACTAGACTCAGCTCAAGAAACGTAATAGAATCCACATCGGTTACGGTTCATTTACATTTCGGTCGTATACAGCAGCATTTGACTTTGGGGGCGTAGAAACGAGTGGGTTTTTTCAGTCGCTTTTCCCTATCACGGGACATGGGTATAGACCTGGGTACTGCTAATACTTTAGTATACGTATCTGGAAAAGGCATTGTTCTTCAAGAGCCTTCTGTAGTCGCCATAGACCAAGACTTAAAAGTTCCTCTAGCCGTAGGCGAGGATGCCAAAAAGATGTTGGGCAGAACCCCAGGAAATGTGGTTGCCCTTCGTCCTCTCCGCGATGGCGTGATTGCCGACTTTGATACCGCTGAATTGATGCTGAAGCATTTTATCCGGCGGGTACACGAAGGCAGAACTTTGGTTTCACCTCGGATTGTGATTGGCATTCCCAGTGGTGTGACAGGCGTCGAACGACGGGCGGTGATGGAAGCTGCCTCTCAGGCAGGCGCAAGAGATGTTTACTTAATAGATGAGCCTGTGGCAGCAGCCATTGGCGCTGGGCTACCTGTAGCCGAGCCAACAGGCAATATGATCATTGATATCGGTGGTGGCACCACTGAAGTCGCCGTGCTGAGTTTGCAGGGGACAGTTCTGAGTGAATCCGTGCGGGTTGCTGGAGATGAACTGAGTGACTCAATTACCCAGTACATGAAAAAGGTTCATAACTTGGTCATTGGGGAGCGCACCGCTGAAGAAATCAAAATTCAGATCGGTTCAGCTTATCCCACTCACCACGATGATGATGCCCACTTGGAAGTGCGGGGTTTGCACCTGCTTTCAGGCTTGCCGCGAACGGTGACGATCAAAGGGCCGGAAATCCGTGAGAGTATGTCAGAGCCACTGTCGGTGATTGTTGATGCGGTGAAGCGGACTCTAGAACGGACGCCTCCAGAACTCGCCGCTGACATTATTGACCGAGGAATTATGCTGGCGGGTGGTGGTGCTTTGTTAAAAGGGTTAGATACGCTGATCAGTCATGAGACTGGCATTGTCACCCATGTAGCTGCCGATCCATTGAGCTGCGTAGTTTTAGGAACAGGTCGAGTTCTGGAGAACTTCAAACAGTTAGAACGGGTGTTTAGTGGGCGCTCGCGCCATATGTAAGGCTCAACCAGCGAATATCCCGCGTTGAGGAGTTATATTCTTAAACTACACAATCCCTATACCTGCAACCCTAGAAGATACACGTCAGCCAAACGCTGAGCGTTGCTAGAGACCTATGTTTATAATGCGTCGTTGGTGGGACCGGCATGGGGTAGCCATTGTGCTGGGAGGATTAACATTGAGTGCTGCCTGGTTGGTTCGCCAGACCCAGGGGGCAGCCATCTATGAAACTTACCAGTTGATGACTCGCCCCTTTCAAGTCGGTCCAACAAAAGAAGAGCGCCTTACTGATTCGCGAGTTCTGGAACTCGAAGAGCGCTTAGTCGAACTTGAAAGCCAGAACCAAAAGCTCAAAGAGTTGTTAGATTATTCTAAAACTCAGAAACAGCAAGGAATTGTGGCGCCCCTTGTGGGGCGTAGTGCTGACCATTGGTGGCAACAAGTAACCTTAGGCCGAGGCAGTAATGATGGCATTAAGGTTGGCTATGTTGTGATGGCACCGGGTGGCTTAGTGGGTCGCATATCTAGCGTGACACCCAATAGCAGTCGTGTGCTGCTCATCAGCGATGCCACCAGCCGGGTGGGGGCTGTGCTCAGCCGTAGTCGGAGCATGGGCTTCATCCGAGGACAAGGCTCTAATCGTGCTGTATTACAGTTTTTTGATAAGGTGCCCGATGTCCGACGGGGTGATGTGGTGTCAACCTCACCGGTCAGCCAACTCTTCCCACCCGGTTTGCCCTTGGGGCGTGTGGAGTCTGTCAATCTTGATAAAAGTCCGGCTCCCGAAGCTGTCATTGAATTGACAGCACCTGTAAGTTACCTGGAGTGGGTCATGGTTTATCCGGAAGGAACAACTTTTACTCATTAGTCCGCGTACTTTTGTCCGAAGACTAATTATTCATGACTAATGATGAATGAGCAATGAACAACGTTTCTCAGTTTTCCCCCTGGGCTCGTCAAATTCTGAATTGGGTTGTGACTGTTGGTTCGGTCATGCTCTGTCTGCTTATATTGCCGTCACGTTTACCGGGGATGGAATTACTGGGGATTGCTCCCAACTGGTTGTTAATTTGGGTCGTTGCCTGGAGCCTCAAGCGTACAGTTTTACAGGGGGCCTTAGCGGGGCTAGTGCTGGGGTTGATTCAAGATGGTATGACTTCCCCTGAGCCAACTCATATTATTAGCCTTGCCTTAGTCGGAATGTTAACGGCTCGGATTCAGAAGCAGCGTTATATACAGGAAGATTTTATTTCTGTTGCGTTAATTGTATTTGGAATGGCGGTGGTTGGGGAAACGGTGACCGCAATTCAGTATAGTTTTATGGGCGATCGCAACCTAGCCGAAATTTGGAGCGACCATCAGCGTATCGCGCTGTCTTCGGCAATTCTCAGTAGCCTGTGGGCACCCGTTCTTTATTATCCACTCAATCGTTGGTGGGAGCGGATCAATGTAATGGAGCCATCCTGAAGTCCGAAGTGTGAAGTATGATGAAGTATGACCCTTAACGCTGCAACCCTTGTTGTCTTCATCGCTTTAGGCTTCAACCTTCAAACTTTCTAAAATGTAATGAGCCGCAGCAAGTAGGTCTGTGTGGATGCGAGTTGGATGAAATTGCTTGAGATACATCCGAGAACGAATGCCACAGGTAAGGGCGATTGTCGGGATGGACAGGGCTTGTCCAGCTAAGAGGTCGGCTTCTGTATCACCAATCATCCAGGCAGACATCTGACAGCCAGTGAGCAGAGGTTGTTCATCTATCGCCTTCGCTAAAAGTTTCGTTTTCCCTTCAGCATAGTTGTGATAGGCGGCATCCCGGTCATGGGTTCCGTAAATGCCACTAAACAGACGAGTCAATCCATAGTTCCTTAAAATTTGGGTGGCTTGTTCCTGACAGCGCAGTGTGACTAACACCAGGCGAACACGCTGAGAATGTAGCAACGCCAACGCCCAACTCACTCCCGGTTGCAACCGATCGAGGTTTAACAAGGCAGGCTGATTCACAATCTCAATCACGCGCCCCAAAAAGAAATCGATTGGCTCCCCGTGTAAACCTGATCGCATGGCGATTTCTACATCGGGAACCCGATCTTGTTTCATTTGCCAGAACTGCTGTTTCTGGAGTGTCTGAATCGGCAGAGTTCGACCTTGAAGCCGATAAAATTCCTGAGTATCTGCCAACGCCAATTGATAAGTGCTGTAATAGCGCTTAGAGACATCCACGATCGGACCATCAAAGTCGCAAAAAACGGTCAGATGAGGTGATCGTGGAACAGGGTTGTGATGTGGGTAGCATGGGGGTGGTTGCAAGTCGGAGGTAGCAACGCCGATCATATATCTTTATCTTTCTTGGCTCTTTTGAAATGCTTCTTTACACCTTAGCAGTTCCACTAAAAAGTTTAATGCAGTTTTTTCAACATTTTGTATTAGATTCATCGATTTCATATATAAGGCTAACCGAGTTTGGGATTGAGCCTGGAACGAGGGGGTGATGAGGGGTGAACCGATGTCAGTTCAAAGAGATACTCCACAGGAGAGACTTCAATCCGTGTCCCAGCCCCTGCCAGAAGGTTTTTTTAGTCTCTTAGGAAAGAAAATTAATATTTCCTTGACTAGATGATTTCTCAATGACCATCCTATGATGAGGGATACAACAACGAGGTAGCTAGCCATGAGCTACTGTATTAATCCCAAGTGTCCTCAGCCAAATGATCCAGCCAATCTTAACAATCGCGTGTGTCGCAATTGTGGCTCAGAGTTGTTACTGCAAGGGCGCTATCAAGTGATGCGTCTGCTGAGTGACAGCAGTGGTTTTGGCAAGGTTTATGAAGCTTATTATGGGGCAATCCCCAAACTCCTCAAAGTCCTTAAACAAAAACATAACGATAAGCCCAGAATTATTGAGCTATTCCAACAAGAAGCGGCTGTCTTAAGCCAACTGAACCATCCCGGCACCCCCAGAGTTGAGCCAGATGGGTACTTTCAATTTTTTCCCAAAAATAGCACCGAGCCAGTGCATTGCATCATCATGGAAAAAATCGATGGACTCAACTTAAAGCAATGGATGAAGCAGCAAGGTAATCATCCCATTTCCGAAAAACAAGCGTTTAATTGGTTAAAACAGCTAGCCCAAATTTTGCATTTGGTTCATCAAAAGAACTATTTTCATCGGGATATAAAGCCAGAGAATATAATGATTCGCTCCAATGGTCAACTGGTATTAATTGACTTTGGGACCGCCAGAGAGTTGACCTTTACTTACCTGGCTGATGTCGGTGGAGCAGGGAGTGTAACCAAGATTAGTTCGGCTGGATACACGCCACCAGAACAAGAAAAGGGTCATGCCGTACCCCAATCCGATTTCTATGCTTTAGGTCGTACTTTTGTCTATTTACTGACAGGTAAGCAGGCTACGGATTCAGCGATCTATGAACCCTTAACAGATACTTGCCATTGGCGGAAACTGGCTCCAGATATTTCTGAACCGTTTGCCAATTTAATTGATAAGCTTATGGCTCCCACTGCCGCTAAGCGACATAAAAATACTCAAGAAATTTTAGATGACATTGCCAGTCTTGAGCAGATTACCCAAGACGCAATTCGATCCCCATTAGTAACCCATTTAGATGATGATACTTCCATTCAATCTTCTGGGCATCTCTCTGGGTTTAAACAGAAAGATAGAGCTTTTCAAAAAAGATGGCTCCTGGGAGGGATGGCCGCTTTAACTCTGATAATAGGAGGTTATGGTATTTGGCAGCTTTACCAAAACCCTAGTCATGAAGCTAGCTTACTCGTCAACACAATTGTTGGGGATGGCAGCTATATTAATTACTTAGCTATAACGCCGGATGGGAAGAATTTACTCAGTGGTAGTGCCGATAAAAAGATTAAGATTTGGGATTTGGCTACAGGAAAAGAACTTCGTACTCTGATTAAAGCTTCTATTCCAATTAATTACTTTGCAATTAGTCCTGACTGGCAGACTCTGGCTACAGGCGATACTGGCAATACAATCGCTATATGGGATTTTAACTCTGGGAAAAAAAATCAAATACTCAAGGGACATTCTAGCTATGTGAATTATGTTGTTATCAGCCCCGATGGCAATAAATTAGCGAGTGCCAGTGCCGATAACAGGATCAAAATTTGGAATTTATTTTCTGGTCAAGAACTCCTTACCCTGACTGGACATTCGAGTTATATAAATTACATCGCTATCACACCCGATGGTAAGAAGTTAGCGAGTGCTAGTGCTGACAATACCATCAAAATTTGGGATTTTGCCACAGGTAAAGCACTGCTTACTCTCACCGGACATTCCGGTTCCGTTAATTCTCTGACGATAACACCAGATGGCAAGAAGTTAGCGAGTGCTAGTGCTGACAATACCATCAAAATTTGGGACTTTTCTACAGGAAAAACACTTCTTACTCTCACTGGACATGCCAGCCCCGTGAAGCCCTTAGTGATGACGCCCGATGGGAAGAACTTAGTTAGTGCCAGTGCTGACGGCACTATTAAAATTTGGGATTTATTGACGGGAAAAGAAATCCAAACACTGAAGAAACACTCTAGTTCAGTCAATTCTCTAGTGATGACACCCGATGGAAAGAAATTAGTCAGTGCCAGTGCTGACGGTACAATTAAAATTTGGCGAATGCCGAATTAGGGTCCGTTTGGCTCAGATGAGCCGTGCTTAAAACTGTCCCATTTCATATATAGCGATTCTTTCTCAGGTGAGGTACAACCCGATCCCCCTAAATCCCCCTTAAAAAGCTATGCATTACTCGCATCTTTCTTAACAATTGAGAAAGCCCAGGTAGTAAGGCTTTTGAACCAAGCGCTTGATAGTTCTTCACAAACCGGGGTTGGAGGTGAGAGGAGTGTAGAG